>CANHFL010000001.1 GCA_947459855.1 Planctomycetaceae bacterium
GCTGGTACTCCAACAACCAGGGATCCGCGCCGAACGCCGACTCGATGCCCGTGCTGTGGTCGCGTGACGGGGTCACGTGGACGCAGCTCGAGGACGTCTCCGAGAACGCGGGCGCCTGGGTCGAGAGGCGCTGGCCGCTGGCGTCGTTCCTGCCCGCGGCGGGCACGTTCCGCATCCGCTTCCAGGCGCGCGACCTGGCCACCGGCTCGATCGTCGAGGCCGGCGTGGACGACGTCCGTATCGAGAAGGTCGGCTGCAGCTACGCGCCCGCCGACGTCAACCGCGACGGCCGCGTCGACGGCACCGACCTCGGCCTGCTGCTGGCGGCGTGGGGCCCGGCGAACGGCTCGGCGGCGGACGTCGACGGCAACGGGACCGTGGACGGGTCGGACCTTGGCCAGTTGCTCAGCGGCTGGGCGCCCTGAGCCTCGAGCCCTCGCCTCACGCCACCCGGCCGTCGACCAGGTGCACCACGCGGTCCGCGCGCGACGCGATCCACTGGTCGTGCGTGACCATCACGATGGTCAGCCCCGCGCGGTGCTGCTCGGCGATCATGTCCAGGATCGACTCGCCGGTCTTCGCGTCCAGGTTGCCGGTCGGCTCGTCGGCCAGCAGCACCTCGGGGTTTCGCATCAGGGCGCGCGCGATCGCGACGCGCTGGCGCTCGCCGCCCGAGAGCTCGGCGGGGCGGTGTCGGAACCGGTGCGCCAGCCCGAAGCGCTCCAGCAGCCCGCGCGCCCGCTCGCGGATCTCCTCGCGGCGGCGCAGCCATTCCCAGCGGCCGACGCCGATCGTCGCGGGGAGCATCGTGTTCTCCAGCACGTTCAGCTCGGGCAGCAGGTGGTAGAACTGGAACACGAAGCCGACGTGCGCGTTGCGGTAGCGGTCCAGCCGGCGCGGCGCGAAGCGGCTGATGTCCTCGCCGCGGAACTCGACGGTGCCCGCATCCGGGCGGTCCAGCCCGCCCAGCAGGTGGAGCAGGGTGCTCTTGCCGCTGCCGGACGATCCCAGGATCGCGACCCACTCGCCGTGGCGCACCTCGATGCCCGCGCCCTTGAGCACCGGCACCGTGACGCGGCCCATGCGGTAGGTGCGCTGCACGTCGCGCGCCAGCAGCACAGGCGAAGCGGGCGTCGCCGGCGCGTGGTGGCCGGACGTGGCATGCAGGTGGCTGGGTGCGGCGTCGTTCATCGTCGGCTCACTCGTAGCGCAGCGCCCGCACCGGGTCGATGTCGGCGGCGCGCGCGGCCGGCACCGCGGCACCCAGCACGCTGAAGACGATCGCGCCGATGCACGTGATGCCCGCGTTGGTCCAGTCCATCGCGCTTGGAATGGTCGCGAAGTAGTAGACGCTCGGGTCCCAGATGAGGAAGCCCTTGTGCAGCATCAGCCCGGTCGCGGCGCCGGCGGTCACCAGCGTCAGCACGGTCCAGAGCAGGAAGCCCAGCGCGCGCGAATGCCGCCCCGCGCGCACGGTCATCACCAGGGCGCCCGCCGCCAGCAGGTAGCTCCCGACCCAGACGAACGCGGGGACCTCGTTGCCCATGGCCTCGTGGATGGCGTTGATGTTGCGGATCACCAGCCACGCGAGCCCGGTGCCGATGCCCGACCCGACCACGCCGATCACCAGGCCGTAGTGCAGGAAGATCGCCAGCACGCCGGAGCGGCTGGCGCCGGTGGCGCGCAGGATGCCGATGTCGCGGGTCTTCTCGCTGACGATTGACCAGAAGATCGCCAGGATCAGGCCCGCGCACACCAGGTAGGTGATCGAGAACAGGATCCGCATCATCTGGCGCTCGCGCTCGACCGGCCCGATCAGGTCGCGCAGGCGCTCCTCCCACGTCAGGATGCTCACGTAGGCCGGCGACGGCGCCTTGACGCGCGCGTCCGGGTCGGCGGCGGTGCGCAGGTAGAACTGCTCGTACGCGTCGGTGACCTGCTGCTTCAGCTCCTGCGGCGCGACGCCCGGCTTCGCACGCACCAGCACCTGCGTCGCGCGCGCGGGCGACATGCCGACCACCGGGTACTTGCCGTCCGGCCCGGGCTCCGCGGTGGTGTCGACGATCGGCGCCTCGTCCAGGCGCAGCAGTTCCTGACCGTCCTTCAGCGGGATGAACACTCGGTTCTTGTCCACCTGGAAGACGCCGGACATGACCTCGTTCACCACCTTGAACGCACGGCTGTTCGACTGGCTGATCGTGCCCTTCTCGCTGATGGGAACCAGCGTGACGGTGATCTCGTGGCGGGGCATCCACCAGTAGTCGACGCGCGGCCGGTAGGTGCCGTCGCGCTGGCGCTGGTTGACCACGGAGACGTGCATGCCCAGCACCGCGCCGGGGCGTCCGGTCGCGCGGTCCTTCATCGCCAGCGCGTCCTGGTGCAGGGTGTCGTCGATGGATCGGCGCGGGTCGTCCTCGCGCATGGCGAGCGCCTCGGCGGCGGTGCCCGGCTTCCACCAGATCGTGCGGTCGAACTCGGTCACGCGGGCGAAGCTCTCCGGCTCGATGGCCCACACCTGCGCGGTCACGACGTCCTTGTTGCTGCCCTCGGGGTAGGGCATGCGGATCAGGCCGTAGGTGTCCACCAGCGGACTGGCCGCCGCGGCGCCCGGCAGCCGCTCGATGTCGCGGATCAGCGTTCCATAGTGGGGGATTCCCTGCACCGGGTAGCTGACCACCACGTCGCCCATGAGCGTTCGCCCGGAGTTGCGGAGGTTGTCCAGGAAGCCGCTCATCACGCTGACGACGATCACCACCAGCGCCACGCACAGCGCCACCGCCGCGACGGCGATCAGCGGGATGATGCGCGTCGTCAGGTACCGGCGGACCAGGAGCTGGACGTAGATGCCCAAGGGATCCGGATCCTATAGCCTGCACCCTTCGCGGTGGTTCGGCCGCGCCAGCATGGACCCCTTCGGACCCATCCTCGTCGCGCTCTCGGCCGGATCGGTGGCGGAGCTCGCCAACTGGCTGCTGGTGGCATGGCGCGTCCGGCGCGAGCTGCGGGAGACTCCCTACGTCCGCGACGCGCTGGCGGGCCCGGCGCCGGCCGCGTGGCCCGCGGTGTCGGTGGTGGTGCCGGCGCACAACGAGCAGCGCGTCGCCGCGGCGTGCGCGCGCTCGATCCTGGCAAGCGACTACCCGGCGCTCGAGCTGGTGTTCGTGCTGGACCGTTGCACCGACGGCACACGGGCCGCGCTCGAGCCGATCGCCGCGGCCGACCCGCGCCTGCGCATCGTCGACAATTCCAGCTGCCCGCCCGACTGGGCCGGCAAGTGCAACGCCGCGCGCGTCGGCGCGGGCCATGCTCGCGGGGAACTGGTGCTCTTCACCGACGCGGACACGTGGTTCGACCCGTCGCTCGTCCGTGCGTCCGTGCAGCTGCTGCTGGCGCGCGGGTGGGGCATGCTGTCGCTCCTGAGCGCGCCGACGCACGACCACTGGTTCGAGAACGTCGTCCAGCCCGTCACCAGCTTCTGGCTCCTGAAGATCTTCCCTATCAGCCGCGCCAACGCCGGCGAGCAGCGCCGCTCGTTCGCCAACGGCCAGTTCATGCTCTTCCGCCGCAGCGCGTACGACGCGCTGGGCGGGCACGCAGCCGTCAAGGACGACCTGCTGGAGGACCTCGGCTTCGCGCGCCGCCTGAAGCAGGCGGGCGTCGGGCAGGGGGTCGGGGTCGGCGACGGCATGCTGGTCGTCTCGATGTACGACTCGTGGCGCGGGTTCCGGGACGGCTGGCGCCGGATCTACATCGAGTGCTGCCGCCGCAGCCCCGCGAAGATGCGCATGCAGGCGATGCAGCTGCTGGCGCTTGGCCTGCTGGCGCCTGCGCTGCGCACCGCCGCGGTCGCGGTGGGCGCACTGGTGCTCGCCGGCGCCGTCGGCGACGCGGCCGGCGATGCCGGGCTCCGGATTGCCGCGGCCGTCGCGATCGCCGCCGGCGCCGCGGCGTGGGCGGTCCGCACCGCGGTGCTCGCCGCCATCTACCGCGCCGCGCAGTTCCCCGTGTGGAGCGCGCTGTGCTGGTCGCCCGCCGCGATCGCGGTGGCCGGCTTCTTCCTGCGCGGTGCGGCCGAGCTCCGCGCGCGCACACCGGTTCGCTGGGGCGGTCGCGAGTACGTGCTCGAGCCCGCCGACGACTGACGCCTTTCCCACGCGCCCGCCGGCTGCGGGCCTTCCTCCCATGCGCATCCTCCTCACCAACGACGACGGCATCGACGCACCCGGCATCGAGGCGCTCTTCGACGCGATCCAGGGCCTTGGCGAGATCCGCGTGGTCGCGCCCGCGGACATGCAGAGCGCGTCCAGCCACGGCATCACGTTCCACCGCCCGCTGATGGTCGCCGAGAAGCGGGTGAATCCCCGCATGGCGGGCATCGCGGTCGAGGGCCGGCCGGCGGACTGCGTGAAGCTGGGCATGCGCGCGCTGTGGCAGGAGTGGTACGGTCCGGGCACGCGCCCGGACCTCGTGATCAGCGGCATGAACGCCGGGGCCAACGTCGGCATCAACTGCATCTACTCCGGCACCGTCGCGGCCGCGGTCGAGGGCGCATTCCTGGGCGTCCCGGCGATCGCGGTCAGCCTGCACCTCGGGAGGAACCGCAAGGAGACGCAGTACGCGCGCGCCGCGCAGATCGCGCGCGCCGCGATCGACCGCGTGCTGCAGCACCCGCTGGACGCGCACCGCGTGATCAACATCAACGTGCCGGTCACCGAGCGCGCCGATGCGCCGGTTCCGCCGATCCGCGTGGTGCGCATGAACGTCGCCGCGGGCATCGACGGCTACGAGCGCCGCGTGGCGCCGGACGGCCGGCCGTACTACTGGCCCAACGGCAACGGCATGGAGTTCTTCCACACGGCCGAGGACACGGACGTCGAGGCCCTGGCAGAGCGCTTCATCACCGTGACACCGCTCTTCTACGACCTGACCGACGCGTCGCTCGGGGCGTGGCGCGCGCGGCTCGACGGGCGCTGAGGGCCCCGCGGGGGCGCGTCCGCGTTCACAGGATCAGCTGCAGCGTGACGGTCACCGTCTCGCCGGGCTTCAGGTCATCGATCTGCTTGCCCGACGCGCGCCAGCCGCACAGCGCGTCGATGATGCGCTCGTCCAGCGACGGGTTGCCGGTCGAGCGCAGGATGCGCGGCAGCTTCGCGGGAGAGCCCGGCGTCGCGGGCGGGACGCTCCCGGTGTGGTCGAACGTGATCGCCACCACGGGATCCGCGGCGCCCCCGAGCTCGTTCACCTGCTGCAGCAGCGTGAAGTTCGCGCGGCGCGGCTTCAGCTGGATGCCGCGCGCGGCGATCAGGCGCCCGTTCTTCCAGTCCTTCGGGTCGCACTTCACCAGGCCGGTCGCGGGGCTCTCCAGGTCGCTGAGCGCGCCCTTGCCGCCCGCGCCGGGCACCGGCGAAGCGCCTTGGCCGCCTGCCTTGCCGGCATCTCCGGGCGCCTGGTCCGCTGCGCCGCCGGCCTTCGGCTTCTCGGTGGACGCGACGCCGCCACCGGCCGTGGTCACGGGCGGCTGCTGCGCGTTCGCGGGCTGCGGGGGCGGCGCCGGCGCGATCGGCTGCGGCTGCGGCGTGGGCGGTGCCGGCTGGGGCTGCGTGGCGGCCGGCGCCGTGGCTTGCGGCTGCTTGGGGTCGGGCGCGGGCGTCGCGGGCGGCGTGACGGGCTTCGGCTCGGGCGGCGGCGGCGG
Organism: Planctomycetaceae bacterium; assembly: GCA_947459855.1. Taxonomy (GTDB): domain Bacteria; phylum Planctomycetota; class Phycisphaerae; order Phycisphaerales; family SM1A02; genus UBA966. The sequence goes on from CANHFL010000001.1 coordinate 5,693, forward strand.
GGCGTCGTCCTTGCGGGGGATCTCGGCCGGCGGCGTGGCCTCGTTCGTTGAGGGCTTCGGCTCCACCGGCACTGGAGGCGAGGGCGGGGAGGGCGGCACCGGCGTCGGCTGGTCGGGCGGCGTGACGGGAACCGGTGCCGGGGCGACGGGGGCGGGCGGCGGCAGCGGCTGCGTGGGCTGCTGGGGCGCACCCTGCGGAGCGGCGGGCTGCTCGGGCTGCTTCGCGTTGTTGCCCTCGGCGGGCGCCAGGACCTTCGGCTCGTCGATCGGCGCGGCCTGCACCGTGCGCGTCGCGGTCTCGTTGGGCGACCCCGCGGCGCTGGCCACGACGGTCGTCGCGTCGGCGTTGGACGCCGCGCCGCCACCGCCCACGCCGCGGTCCAGCGACGTGTTGCTGCGGCCCGGGCCCTCGCTGCCGGCGCCGCCGGCGTCGCTCATGCGGTAGCCGGCCTGCGCCACCACCGAGAGCTGCGCCATGTGCTCCTCGTACGCGTCGCGCCCGATGATCACGATCGAGTTCGGGTCGCCGTCGTCCTTGCCGATCGCGACCTCCTCGTCCTGGGGCAGCGCCGGCTTGGGCTCGGGCATCGTGATCGTGGCACCGGCGGGCGGCGGCGGGGGAGGCTGCTCGGCCGCGGCCTGCTTCGCCGCATCGGGCTCCTTCGGCGGCTCCTCGGGCTTCTTCGCCTGCCGTTCGTCGGGCTTCTTCCCGTCGGGCCGCTTGGGGGCGTCCTTCTTCGCGTCGGGCGCCTTGGGCTGCTGCGCGGCGGCGACCTTCGCCTTCTCGGCGTCGGCCTTGGCCGCCTCGCGGTCCGTCCGGAACCAGTCCATGATGGCGGGCGAGAACATCACCGCATGGAATGCCACGGAGCAGACCACGCCGATCGTCAGCGCCAGTCCCGTGCGTTCGGTGTTCGGCTGCTCGGCCGCCATGGCGCCGATTCTACTTGGGCGGTGCCGCGGAACCCTTCGGCGAATGCAGGCCGGGGCGGCCCACCATGTTCACCGTGATGTTCAGCGTCCGCAGGCGGTCGTACACGTCCTGCATCAGCGGCGCGCGGTCGACCTTGCCCTGGCCGTCCGCGATCGCCAGGTACACGACCGTCTTGCGGTCCTTGTCCAGCTGCGCCTTCACCCTGGGGGCGAGGTCCTCGACCTTCACCTGCTCCTTGTCCACGAACAGCCGCCCGTCCAGGTCCACCGAGATCGTCACCGCCGGCGCCGGGGTCGCGGCCTTGCCGCTCTGGTAGCTGCGCAGCTGCATCGGCACCAGGTCCACCCGCATCAGCGTCGCCGTCGCGAAGATGAAGTACGTGAGGAGGAACGTCATCACGTCGATCAGCGGGATCAGCTCGATCCGCGGGTGGATGGGCGTGCGGCGCAGGCGGCGCATGGATCCCGAAGGATACGCGCCCCCGCGGGTGGCGCTATCCTGCAGCCGTGTCCATCAACGAATGGTCGGATGACATCCACATCGCCGAGCTCCAGGACGATCCGTCGTTCTCCGAGGACCTCACGAACCTCACGCTGCGCTACCAGGCGACGATCGACGCCGTGAAGGCCGGCCGCGACCGCCCCGAGACGCCGAACCTGGTGCTCGACCTGCGGCACGTGCATTTCCTGAACTCGACGAACATCGCCCAGCTGCTGCGCCTGCGCAAGGTGGCCATGACCGCCGGCGCCCGCGTCCGCGTGTGCTCCGTCAGCGACCGCATCTGGGGCGTCCTGCTGGCCACCGACCTGGACCGCATCTTCGACTTCAGCGAGGACGTGACCACGGCCCTCGCGGCGCTGCAGATGCAGGTCTGACGGGCTGGCGCGGAAATTGGGTTCGGGATGACCCGGTACCGATTTCCGGGAGATGGGAATCGAGGCAGTGCGTGGTTGCCGCGCCCTGTCGCTGCGCTTGGCCCCCTCCTCCGCGAACTTCCTCGCTCCACCAGGTTCCGCTCGTCATCGTGTTCGGCTGGCTCGGCACGTGGCACGACCCGGGCCGAATCGGACCGTGGTACGCGTGCCTCGCGGCCTCGTACGTCGCTGCGGAGGGGGCCAATGCTCGCTGCGGGCGCTCGCCGGCGGACGTTCCTTGGGCGATTCATCGTGCCGCCATTGCGGCACGATGACATGTCCGCAGGCGCCCAGAGCCGAGCACGGACCGGAGGGGGCCTCATCAAGCGAGTTGTCCCCGGCGGCGCCATTGCGCCGGCGGGGAAGTGTCTGAGCGACTGAGGCCCCCTCTGGTCCGCGCGCATGGCGACCAGGTGCCTTTCGCTCAGCGACCAGGTGCCTTTCGCATGGCGACCAAGTGCCTCGCCGTCCCCGCCGCAAAGACCGCGCGGGGTCGTCCCGAACCCGGTCTCCGTCACTCCGCCGGCGTCGCCGTCACCGGCTCGTCGCCGGCCAGGACCTTGGCCACGCTCGCCACGCCGTCGCCCGAGTCCAGGGTGACCAGCCGCACGCCCTGCGTGTTGCGGCCCACCTGGCGCACGTCCGCCGCGCGGATGCGCACGACCATGCCGCCGCGCGAGCTGAAGATCAGCTCGTCGCCGTCGGTCACGGTGCGCACGGCCACCACGCGGCCGTTGCGGCCCTCGGTGCGGATGTCGATGCGGCCCTTGCCGCCGCGGCTCTGCGCGCGGGTCGTGCCGTCCTCGCTCTGCACCAGGTACTCGCGCAGGGGGGTGCGCTTGCCGTAGCCGGTGGCGCAGACGGTGAGCAGGTCGGAATCGTCGCAGACCACGCCGCCGACGACCTCGTCGCCCTCGGCCAGGTCGATGCCGATCACGCCCGCCGCGCTGCGGCCCATGACGCGCGCGTCGTTCTCGTCGAAGCGGATCGACATGCCGTCGGCGGTCGCCAGCAGCACGTGGTCCGCGCCGCGGGTCAGCAGCACGTCGACCAGGCGGTCGCCTTCCTTCAGGCCCAGCGCGATGATGCCGGCCTTGTTGACGTTGCGGTACTCCTGCAGCGCGGTGCGCTTCACCTGGCCGTTCGCGCTCAGGAAGAACAGGAAGTCCTCGCGAGCCTCGAAGTTGGACACCGGCAGCCACGCGCAGATCCGCTCGTCCTTGCGCAGGTCCAGCAGGTTCTGGATCGCGCGGCCCTTCGCGGTGCGGGCGGCCTCGGGGACCTGCCAGACCTTGATCTTGAACACGCGGCCCGTGTTCGTGAAGCAGAGCATGTCGTCGTGGCTGCTGCACACCAGCAGGTGCTCGACGCTGTCGGCGTCCTCGTCGCCGCCGCTGCCGGCGCCCTTGGCGCCGATCACGCCCTTGCCGCCGCGGCCCTGCACGCGGTACGTGTCGCTCGGCAGCCGCTTCACCCAGCCGCGCCTGCTCACCGTCAGCACCACCTCGTGCTCCGGGATCAGGTCGGCCATCTCGAAGTCCTCGGCCTCGTTGCCCTCGATCGTGGTGCGGCGGGCGTCGCCGAACCTCTCCTTCAGCTCGATCGTGTCCTCGCGGATGATGTCGAGCACCAGGCGCTCGTCGGCCAGGATCGCCTCGTAGCCCTCGATCTCCTCGACCAGTCCGCTCAGCTCGCCGGCCAGCTTCTCGATCTCCAGGCCCGTCAGCTGGATCAGGCGCAGGGCGCCGATCGCCTCGGCCTGCACCCGGGTCAGCGCGGTGCCGGACGGCTCGGTCTTCGCGATCACGGCCTCGGGGATCTTCGGCGCGTAGGGGTGGCTGCGCGGGATGCGGAAGCTGCGTGCCATCAGGCCCGCGATCGCCTCGTCGCGCGTGCGCGCGGCGCGGATGATGCGGATCACCTCGTCGATGTCGCACACTGCGTAGATCAGGCCCTCGAGCTTGTGGGCCTGCTGCTTCGCCTGGCGCAGCAGGTAGGCCGTGCGCCGGCGGATGACGTCCTTGCGGTGGTCGACGTACAGGTCGATCAGGTTGCGCAGCGGCAGCGTGCGCGGCTGGCCGTTGACCAGCGCGATGTTGATGATGCTGAACGTGTCCTGCAGCGGCGTGAACTCGTACAGCTGCTTCTCGACCACCGCGGGGTCGGCGTTCTTCTTCAGCACCACCACGATGCGCGTCTGCGCGTCGCGGCCGGAGTGGTTCTTGACGTCCGCGATGTCCGGGATGCGGTCGTTGCGGCTCGCGTCGACGATCTTCTCGATGAGGGTCGACTGCACCACCTGGTACGGGATCTCGTCGATGACGATCGCGTCGCGGCCGCCCTCCTTCGTCAGGTGCACCTTGCCGCGCACCGTCAGCTTTCCGCGGCCGGTGGCGTATGCCTCGACGATCCCGCGGCGTCCCATGATCGTGCCGCCGGTCGGGAAGTCCGGGCCCGGCACCAGCTTCATCAGGTCCTCGAGCCCGACCTGCGGGTTGTCGATGGTCGCGACGATCGCGTCGCAGATCTCGCGCACGTTGTGCGGGGGCATGCTGCTGGACATGCCCACGGCGATGCCGCTCGAGCCGTTGACCAGCAGGTTCGGGAACTTGGCCGGCAGGACGGTGGGCTCCTGCAGGCGGTCGTCGTAGTTGGGCTTGAAATCGACCGTCTCCTTGTCCAGGTCGTCCAGCAGCGCCACCGCGGCGGCGGTCATGCGCGCCTCGGTGTAACGCATAGCGGCCGGCGGGTCGCCCTCGATGGAGCCGAAGTTGCCCTGCTTGTCGACCAGCAGCGCGCGCGTCTTCCAGACCTGGCCCAGGTTGACCAGCGTCGGGTAGATGACGCTCTCGCCGTGCGGGTGGTAGTTGCCGCTCGTGTCGCCGCAGATCTTGGCGCACTTGATGTGCTTGCGCCCGGGCGTCAGGTTCAGGTCGTGCATCGCCACCAGGATGCGGCGCTGCGAGGGCTTCAGGCCGTCACGGACGTCGGGCAGCGCCCGGTCCATGATGGTGCTCATGGCGTACGTCAGGTAGCTGTCGTGCAGCTCGCGCTCGATGTCGATGTCGACGAGGCGATCGACCGGCGGGACGGTGTTTTCGGGGGTTTCAGCCATGGGTTTTCCGAGGTCGCGGATGATACCCGGAAACGCGTTCCGAAGCCGCTTCCGCGCCCTTTCGCGGCTGCACGGAATGGCCGTGATTCAAGGCTTTTTTGCGCGCGCGCGTGTGGCCTGCCGCGGTAGCGTTCCGGCATGCCGATCCGACCGCTCCTTCGTGCCGCCGTCACCGTCTGGCTGGGCCTTGCGCTCGCCGCCGTGATCGTCACCGCCGTGGCATCCTGCGCCTCGTCGACGGCCGCGGCGGCGCCCGCGCACTGCCTGCAGGCAGTGGTCGTGGACGGCTCCGGCACCACGGTCTGCCGCCTCGGGTGCGACGATTTCGTGCGCGCGTCGAAGTCGCGTTCCTCGGACGGCGCGCCGGCCGTCGCGCTGGAGCTGACGCCCGCCGCGGGCGAACGCCTCCGCGCCGCGACCGCCGACGCGGAGCACCGCAGCCTCGTGGCAACGTTCACGTGGGACGGCACGGCGCTCGACTTCCGGCCGAACGTGCGCAGCCAGCTCTCGACGCAGCTGATGGTCACCGGCCGCAGTCCCGGCGACCTCGCCGCGTGCGACCGGATCGTGGCCGCGTTCGCGGCGCGCTGAGGCGCCCGCGCGTCACTTCCGCGCGGTGATCAGCAGGAACAGGCCGAGCCCCGGGGCTGCGCGACGCACCAGCCAGCGCGGGAAGATCGCCTTCGCGGTCGAGAGCAGTGGCCCGCGGTGGCGCTGCCCCGCGCCGCCCTCCAGCAGGTCGCCCTGCGAGAGCACGACCGACGTCTCGACATGCGAGAAATCGCGGAACAGCCCGCGCGCCTCGGTGGGCGTGTAGGCCTTGGTGCCGGGGCTCTCCAGGTGCGACGCGTAGATCTGCGCCATGCTGGTGCCCGGCTTGCCGCGCAGCAGGCCGTAGCGCGCCCACAGCATCATGCCCACCAGGCTCCACGTGTGGTAGATCATCACTCGCGCCTCTCCGCCCGGCTTCAGCACGCGGTGGATCTCGCGCACGGCGGCCGGCGTGTCGGGGCTGTGATGGATCACGCCCCACGAGTAGACGACGTCGAACTCGCCGTCTCCGAAGGGCAGGTGCTCGGCGTCGCCCACGCGCAGCGTCGACTTCAGGCCCTTGTGCGCCAGCCGGCGCGTGGTCATCTCGATCGCGCGGTCGGTCAGGTCCACGCCGTGCAGGTCGGCGCCCGCGGCCGCGAAGCCCTCGTGGTCCGCGCCCAGGCCGACGCCGATCTCCAGCACCTTCTTGCCGCGCGTGTCATCGAAGCGCGCGAAGCCGGGGATGTACGGCTCCAGCTCGTAGCGCTTGCGTCGGTGTTCGTCGAAGCCCGCGGCCTCCTGCGAGGGCAGGTAGAGCTCCTCGCCGCACGAGGCGCGGTTCCAGAACGTTCGGACATCTTCCTTGAGGGCCATGCCGGCAATCATAATCCGGGGGCGAAGGCCCTTCGCGGCGGGATCAGGCCCGCTGCAGCAGCGTCAGCCACTCGATGTTCCCGGGCACGCCGGCCTTCTTGCTCGTCTTGCCGCCCACCAGCGGGCTCTGCGTGCTGCCCAGGACCCGCGCGCCCATCGCGGGCATCTCGGCCTCGACGCGCGCGACGACGCCGGAGACCCGATCGTGCGGCAGGAAGCCGCGGTCGAGCCAGGCCTTCTCATCCTCGCGCAGCTCGTAGTGGGGCTTCACCAGCGTGACGATGCGCCCGCCGGGGCGCAGCCACCGCAGCGCGGCGGGGACGGCCAGGCGCTGCGGCGTCCATGCCAGGTCCACCACCACCAGGTCGACGCCGCCGGCCGGCGGTTCCGCATGCAAGGCGTTCGTCCGCTCGCGCGTCTCGACCCGCGGGTCCTTGCGCAGCTTCCACGCCAGCGCACCGTAGCCGGTGTCGACCGCGACGACGTGCCGCGCGCCGCGCTGCAGCAGGCAGTCGGTGAAGCCGCCGACGTTGCAGCCGAAGTCGGCGCAGTCGAGGCCCGCGGGGTCCAGCCTGAACTCGTCCAGCGCGTGCGCCAGCTTCGCCCCGGCGCGGCTCACGAACTGCGGCCCGTCGGCGGGGAGCGGCGCGCCACCCGTCACGGTCAGCCCTTCACGCCGACCACGGCGATGCCCGCGCGGTCGGCCGCGGCCAGCACGGCGGGGCGGTCGGCCAGGATCACGCGGCCGACGCCCACGGCCAGGCAGCCGGCGCCCGCGCGCGCCAGGTTCTCGATGGTCTGCACCCCGATGGTCGGGACGTCCGCGCGCATGTCGTGCCCGGGACGCGCGGTCTTGAGGAGCGTCCAGCCCTTCGCGCGGCAGAGCTCGCCGCTGCGCGCGATCATCGCGTCCGTGCCCTCGACCGCCTCGACCGCGATCACGTCGCGGTCACGCACGCTGATCGCCTGGCCGATGTCCAGCCCGCCGACCTTCTCGAGCAGCGGCCAGCCGAACGCGATGTCCCCCAGTGCCCGCGCGTCGGGCTGCACGCGGCCCATCGGGCCCTCGGTGGCCAGGTGGTCGGGGATGTAGCGCGTCGAGTCGATGAGGAACACTCCCTGCGTGGCCAGGTCGTCGGCCACCGCGCGCAGCAGCGTCGCGCTCCGGCGGTCGTGCCGCAGCCGGCGGAACCACAGGTCGATCGTACGCCAGTCGGGAAGCTCGCGGACCGCCTTGAGCTTGGCCCACGGGTCGTGCATCCGCTTCTTGCTGACGCGGCCGACCATCGTCACCTCGCTGACGCCCGCGCGCCGGAAGCAGCGCACCCAGCGCCCCAGCTGCAGGATGCCGGCCACGTGGAACTCGTCGCACATCGCGCGCAGCGCGGGGTCGAACTGCTCGCGCAGCCCGACGCACACCACCTTGCGCCCCTGCGCGCGCATGCCCTCGGCCACCAGGAAGGGCAGCGTGCCCTGGCCCGCGATGATCCCGACGCGCGCGCCCGGCGCGGCCCGGTGCTGGGCGGGGTCGGCCGTCACGCGCCGCGGCCCCCGCGGATGTGCGCCGCGCTGTCGGTGCCCGCGTGCATGGGCAGGAACCGCGCGGGGTCGTGCGGCTTCGGCTCGTGCGCCAGCAGGCTGGCCAGCGCCGCGGCGCCGTCGTCCACCACGCCCAGGACGTCGCGGATCGCGGGGCGCACGAAGCGGTGCTCGATGCCGTGCTCGATCATCGCCACCAGCGGGTCGTAGTAGCGGTCGTGGTTCACGATCGCGATCGGCTTGTGGTGGTCGCCCAGCTGGCGCGCGACGAGCACCTCGAAGAACTCCTCGTACGTGCCCAGGCCGCCGGGCAGGATCACGTAGCCGTCGCCGCGGTCCATCAGCTGGCGGCGGCGGGCCTGCATGGTGTCGACCACCACCAGCTCGTCGCAGCCGGTCCAGCCCTGCTCCAGGCTCATCAGCTTCTGCGTGATGATGCCGATCACCCGGCCGCCGCGCTCCTTGCAGGCGCGGGCGCACTCGCCCATCAGGCCGATAGAGCCGCCGCCGTAGACCAGGGTCAGCCCCTTCTCGGCGATGGCATGGCCGAGCGCGCGGGCGCCCTCGGAGAAATGGGGCTCCAGCGCGCCGCTGGACGAACAGTAGACGGTGACGGAACGCATGGGGGGAAGCGTATACGCTGCGTTTCGCGATGGGATCGATCCCGGCACCGCTCCTGGTCCTGCTGCTCGCCGCCGCCGCGGTGGCGCTGTCGGCACCGCTCACCGCGCTGCTCGTGGGGCTGGGCCATCGTGCGGGGGCGCTGGATTCCGCGGGCGCCGGCGGTCACTCCAAGGTCCTGCGCCGCGTGCCGAACATCGGCGGCGTGGCGATCGCCGCGACCGTCGCGCTGCCGCTCCTGGCGGTGGTGGTGGCCGGGCACGCGATCGGCGCGGACCGGATCGCCGAGTGGTTCCCCGCGCTGGCGGCCAGCGCTCGACGGCTGCCCGACGTGCTGCCGCAGGCGACCGCGATCCTGGTGGGTGCGGCGGCGCTGCACCTGATGGGTCTCATCGACGACCGACGCGCCCTGCCGTGGCTGCCGAAGCTCGCGGTGCAGCTGGCGGTGGCCGCGGGCACGGTGCTGGTCGGCGGCATCCGCGTGCTGCACCTGGCGGACGCGTGGGCGGGTGGGCCGTGGCTCAGCGTCTGCATCAGCGTCGCGTGGATCGTCGTGCTGGTGAACGCGATCAACTTCCTGGACAACATGGACGGCCTGGCCGGCGGCGTGGCATTCGTGGGCGCGGTCGCCCTCGCGCTCGCGGCCGCGGTGGCCGAGCAGTGGATGACGGCGGGCCTGCTGGCGGTGCTGGCCGGGGCGCTGCTCGGGTTCCTGGCGTTCAACTTCCCGTGGCGTGCGGGACGGACGGCACGGATCTTCATGGGCGACGGCGGGTCTCTGGTGGTTGGCTACTTGCTGGCCGTGCTTGCGATGGCGATCGTCTTCACCGCGCCGGACCGGCCCGGCTACGCGCTGGGCACGCACGCGTACGGCGTGTTCGCGCCGCTCGTGATCCTGGCGGTCCCGCTCTACGACGCGTGCACGGTGACGCTTCTGCGCCGTTCGCAGGGGCGCAGCCCGATGGTCGGCGACCAGCAGCACTTCAGCCACCGGCTGGTGCTGCGCGGGCTCTCCAAGCGCGGCGCGGTGCTCCTGATCTGCGCGCTGGCCGCGGTGTGCGGCGTCTCGGGCCTGCTGCTGGGCAGCGCGGCGCCTTGGCAGGCGGCGCTGATCGGGGCGCAGGTGGCGGCGGTGCTGGGCACGATCGCCGCGCTCGAGCGCCCGCAGCTCCGCGCGATGCGCGACGCCGGCGCCGTGCGCCACGAGGGCGCGCGGTGAGTGCCGGACGCACCCCGCCGGTCGCGCCTGCGTCGCCGTCCGTCGCGGCCGTGCGGCGGGGGCCCGGTGCGTTGGCCGTGGCCGCCGCGCGCGTGGCATGCGCGGCGATCGCCGCGATCGCCGCGGGGCGCATGCTGGTCGCGACCGCGCCCGTCGGATGGTTCGACGTCGATCCGGTGCTCGATCCCACGGCGTGGGCCGGCATCCTTCCCTCGCACGCACTGGCGTGCGACGCGGCCGTGCTGGCGTGCGCGGCGGTCGCGCTGTTCGCGATGCGCGGCGCGATCGACCGGCTGGGGATGGTGTTCGTGCTCCTGGCGCTCGTGCCCGCGTTCATCGTCGCGGTGCACGCGGCGGGCAGCGGGGCCGAGGCCGCGGACGACCTGTGGCGCGGCGCCGACTGGGTTGCGGCGGCGGTCGGCGCGGCTGCGATCGCCGCCTGCATGCGCGCGGATGCACCGACCGGTGGGCTGCGCGCGCTGCTGGCCGCGGTGCTGCTGGGCGGGCTGGCGCCGGTGCTGGTGCGCGCGGGCGTGCAGCTGGCGGTCGAGCATCCCGAGACGGTCGCGTACTACCAGGCCCACAAGGCGCAGGTGCTGGCCGCGCGCGGCTGGGCGCCCGACGGTGCGCAGGCCGCGATGTACGAGCGCCGGCTGATGCAGCTGGAGGCGACCGGCTGGTTCGGGCTTTCGAACGTGCTGTCGGGCGTGGCCGCGGCGGGCGCGGTGGCGCTTGGCGCGCTGGCTGCCGGCGCGTGGCGGCGTGTGGAGTCGGGCACGGCGTTCCTGCTTGCGGCGGCGGCCACGGCGTGCGCGGCGGTGGTCGCGATCAATGGTTCCAAGGGCGCAGTGGGCGCGATGGCGGTGGGCGGCGTGCTGGCGGCGGCGGCGCTGCTGCGCGGCGCGCGCGCGGACGGCGCCGGTGGGCGCGGCACGCGCGGCGCGTGGCTTGCGCTGGGGCTGGTCGCGGGCGTGGTGGTGCTGGTCTTCGTGCGCGGGCTGTTCGGCGAGCATCTCGGCGAGCGCAGCCTCCTCTTCCGCTGGCAGTACCTGTGCGGCGCGATGCGCGCGTTCGCCGCGGCGCCGGCCGTGGGCACCGGCCCCGCGGGCTTCGCCGAGTCATACCTGGCGGTCCGCCCGGTCAACGCACCCGAGGAGGTCGCGAGCGCGCACGCCGCGTGGGCTGACTGGCTGGCGGCGCTGGGCGTGATGGGCGCGGCGTGGGTCGCGCTCTTCCTGGGCGCCGCGGCGGGCGCGGGACGGGCGGCGTTCGGCGGCGGCGATCGCGCGCGCCCGGACGATGCGTCCTCGGGACCGGGCGCGCTCATGCTGGTCGCGCCGGCGTTCGTCGGCCTGGCGGCGGCGCTCGCGATCGTCCCGGAATCCGACACGCTCGACGGCATCGGCCTGGCCACGCGCCTGGGCGGGGCCTGCATGGCGGTGCTCGTGGCGTTCGCCGTGTGCACCACGGGCCGCGCCGCGGCGCGTGCGCTCGCGGTCGCGCTCGGCGCGGCGGGCGTGGTGGTCGCGATGCACGCGTGCGTCGAGATGACTTTCTGGCAGCCGGGCAGCGTCGCGTGGGTCGCCTGCGTGCTTGCGGTGGCGGCAGCGGGGGCAGGCAATGCGTCCGACCGCTCGTCCTGGTGGCGCATGCGCGCCGGGCGGGGCGTGGCGATCGGCGTGCCCGCGCTGCTGCTGGTCGCGTCGGCCGGGGCCTCCTTGGCCGGTGCGCTCCCGGCGTCCGCCGCGGAGCGCCGCATGGTCGCAGCCGCCGAACCGCTCGTCGAGGTCGGCCTTTCTCGGCTGCAGGGCGTCGCGCTCGCCTCCGGCCCAGCGCTCGACGATCGCCGCATGGCCGCGGCGCAGGCGCTGGCGTGGACCGACGACGGAGCGTCGCCGTGGACGCGCCGCCCCATCGTGCTCGGCGCCGCGATCGACCAAGCCGCGCTGGCCGTTCTTGCCCAGCCCGCGCGCACGTCCGAGGCACTTGCCCTGGCCGACGCGGTCCTCGCGCGCTCCGCGACCGGCCGCACGCTGGCCGCCGCCGCCGCGCTGGACGAGGCCGTGCTCACGCGCACGTCCGCCCCGCAGGCCGAGCGCATCGCCGCCGCCGGGCGGCTCGAGCGCCACGCAACGGCGCTGCTCGCGATCGATTCCCGAAACGTCCGTGCATGGATCCGCGCCTGCGACGCGCGCCTGGCCCTCGGCGACGCCGTCGGGGCACGCCAGGCAGCGCTCTCCGCGCTCGCGGCCGACGCGACCTACGCGCTGGA
>CANHFL010000002.1 GCA_947459855.1 Planctomycetaceae bacterium
GCGCGCGCTCGGCTTCGAGTGGCCCAGCTGCACCAGCACCTCGACGGCGTCGTGCGCGGCGGCCATGAGCCTGGACTCGGCCGAGACCGCACGGCGCGGGGCGGCGCCGGGCTTCGCGCCGGGCGCGGGCCGTGCGCCGAGGTCGCGGACGAACGGGTCGACCTTGCCCTTCAGCTCGACGCAGATCGTCTCGGCGGTGCGCTTGCCGATCTCGGGAAGCGACTGCAGCAGCGCATGGTCGCGCGCGGCGATCGCCTCGGCGACCTGGTCGAACGGCAGCTGCAGCGCGCGCAGCGCCTTGCGGGTGCCGATGCCCTTCACCGTGGTGAAGAGCTCGAAGAACGCGCGGTCGGTCGCGGCACGGAAGCCGATCAGCCGCGGCCAGAAGCTGGAGCCCTGCCCCTGCCCCTCCAGATAGTGCAGCGTGTGGAAGCGCACCGGCTGGCCGATCGACGCGGCGAGCGCCATCGTGTCGGCCGCGGGGACGAGCACCTCGTAGACGAGGTCGCCGCACTGGACGTGGGCGGCGCCGTCGTCGATGGCGATCAGGGTGCCGGTGAGCTGGGTGATCATGCGTGGGACGCCGGTCCGTATCCTACGACCCATGCGCCACGCGATGATCATGGCCGGCGGCTCCGGCACCAGGCTGTGGCCGATGAGCCGACGGGCCGTCCCCAAGCAGCTGCTGCCGATCGCCGGCGGGAGCGGCCTGCTTGCCGCGTCCGCCGCGCGCGCCGAGCGCGTCGTGCCGGCGGGGAACCGCTGGATCTGCGCCGCCGAGGCGCATCGCGCGGCCGTGCGGGCCGCCGTGCCCGGCGTGGACGACGCGCACTTCCTCGGCGAGCCGTGCGCGCGCGACACCGTCAACGCCGTCGCGCTGGGCGCGGCCGTGGTCGAGCGCGCGGACCCCGGCGCGGTCATGGCCGTGCTGACCGCCGATCACCTGATCGAGCCGACCGCGGAGTTCGTGCGCGCCATGGACCTGGGCTTCCGGCTGGCCGAGGAGGACGCTCGGCGCCTGGTGACGTTCTCGATGACCCCGACGTTCGCCGCCACCGGCTTCGGCTGGGTGGAGCACGGCGAGGCGGTCCCCGGGCAGGAGGGCGCGTTCCGCGTCCGGCGCTTCGTCGAGAAGCCCGACCGCGCACGGGCCGAGGAATTCCTGCGCGCCGGGACGTTCGGCTGGAACGGCGGGATGTTCGTCTTCCGCGCGCGCACGGTGCTCGAGGCGCTCGACCGCCTGCACCCCGCGGTGAGCGCCGGCGCCCGCGAGGTGGCCGCCGCCTGGGGCACGCCGGCGGCACGGGCCACGATCGAGCGCGTCTATCCCGCGCTGCCCGCGACCAGCTTCGACTATGCCGTGATGGAGCCCGCGGCGCGCGACGCCGCGCTGGAGGTCTGCACCGTGCCCATGGCGGTGGAGTGGCGCGACATCGGCAGCTGGGCCGCATACGCCGGCACGCTTCCTGCGGACGCCGCGGGCAACCGCGGAAACGCGCGCACGGTCCACCTGGACGGCGCGCGCATCGTTGCGGTGAGCGACGACCCGTCGCACGTCATCGCGACGATCGGGCTGCAGGACGTGGTCATCGTGCGGACCAAGGACGCGACGCTGGTCGTGCGCGCGGACCTGGCCGAGCGCGTCAAGGAGATCGCCGCCATCGTTCCGGAGGACGTGCGCTAGGTGCGTTACCTCGCGGTCGACCTCGGCGCCAAGCGCACCGGCATCGCGGCCGGCGACGACGTGACGCGGCTGGTGCAGCCCGTCGAGGTGCTGCAGGTCCCGCGCGGACCCGCGCTGATGGACGCGCTGGCGAAGGCCGTGGACCGGCACGGGCCGGACGCGATCGTCCTGGGTATCCCGATCAACATGGACGGCACCGAGGGCGCGGCCGCGAAGGACGTGCGCACGTTCGCCGCGCAGCTCGCGGCGCGCACCGGCCTCCCGGTGCACCTGCAGGACGAGCGCCTGACCAGCTTCGAGGCCGACGCGCGCATGGCGCAGTCGGGCCGGACGCACAAGCAGAAGAAGGAGCTCCGCGACGCCCTCGCCGCGGCGGCGATCCTGGAGGACTGGCTGGACGCGAAACAGGGTTCGGGATAACCCGTACCTATTTCGCCCGAATTGGGTACGGGTTATCCCGAACCCAATTTCCGGCGTCAGAACGGGATGTTCAGCCCGATCTGACCGCCGTACTGCTGCGAGTCGGTCATGAACAGGCCGTTGAACGACGCGTAGGCGGTCAGGCCGCTGGGCATCGCCCATTCGAGGCCGGCCTCGAGCGAGCCGCCGTAACGGGACTCGGGATCGTTGAACACCGTGAACCCGGGCAGGCCGCTGAAGGAGTTCGTTGCCGTGGTCGACCAGTCGCCCAGCGGCACCAGCGCGGTGAATCCGCCGCCGACGTAGGGCGTCAGGACGGATCCGCCCATGCGCATGCCGTGCATGACCCGGGCACCGGCCGATGGCTGGATCGAATAAGCCTGCTGGTTGCCGACGGTCAGGTTCGCGCTGCCCGCGCCCGACTCGGTGTAGCCCTCGCGGTTGAACATCCCGAAGAAGGCGCGGGCGTACGGCTGGAGGTAAGTGTCGCCGCCAAGCCACATGTTCAGGCCGGTCTCGCCGCCCGCGGCGAGGCCCCACTGGTTGTTGCTCGAGTTCGCGACGCGGACGACGCCCGGCACGTACAGCGTGCGCGAGCGGTCGACCATGCCGAACTGCCCGACCGCGGAACCCTCGACGTACCAGCGGCCCTTGCCGGGCACCCAGCTGCCGTAGACGCCGAAGTCCGCGCCGTTGAGGTTGTTCGACTCGTCGACCAGGCCGGTCGTGATGTCGACCGAACCGGGCGCGTAGCCGACGAACCCGCCCAGGATCGCGCCGTTGCCCAGGTACGTGTCGGCACCGAGCATCGCGCCGCCGGAGACGACCGAGTACTGCGACTGCGCCCACGTGTCGTTCGTGACGTTCGCGGTGTAGCCGAAGCCGCGGGTCCAGACGCGCGAGGCGATGTCGGGCGTCGCGCCGTTGAGCTCGGCGCCGAAGGGCCGTGACGCACGCAGGACGCCCTGCTGCGGACCCTGGCCGGAGGCGGCCTGCGCGGTGCCGGCCGGACCGTCGGGCGGCAGCAGGCCGCTGCGCAGCTGCATGAGGCGCTTCATCGCGACGTCACCGGCCTGGAACAGCTGTCCCATGGTCGCGTTCGGCATCGCATAGGGGTTCGCGAGCGTCGAGACCGCGACAGTCGCGCTGGCGTACGGACCGGCGGAGTTCAGAAGCAGCTGCGTGCCGACGTACTCGACGTCCGCCGAGGATGCGGGGTCCGTGATCAGCGCGTTCATCGCCACCACGGATGCGTTGATCTGCGAGTTCTGCACGATGCCGATGTTGGCGTTGCGGCGTACGGTGCCCGAGCCGTAAGGCACGTCCACGACGACGTTCGTGCTGGTGGTCCCGGGCCCCAGCGGATCCGGGCCGGGGAAGCCGGTGATGGTGAGCGAGAAGTCGTTCGCGCCGTAGACGACCTCGAAGACGCCGCCCAGGAAGCGGGTGCCGTTCGCCTGGTCGATGGTGCGCGACGTCTCGATGCCGGTGAGCGGGTCGACCGTCACGAAGTTCACGGTGCCGAACGTGCCGCCCAGGCCGCCTGCGGCCAAGACGACCTGGTAGGTCGTGGTCGCGCCGGCCGCCGGGATCAGGGTGCCGGTGTAGAAGTCCTGGTCGTAGTAGAGCTTCGCGGTCGCGCCCCCCGCCTGCACCGCGCCCGTGGCGACGAGCTTGTCGGCGACGCCGGCGTCGTCGATGAGGTAGGAGCGCAGCGTCGCGCCGGCCGCCAGGTTGGCCGCCCCGGCGACGTTCAGGACCGAGAGCGCCGAGTCCCCGCGGTCGCCCACGGAGAGGGTGCCGTTGAAGTCGCGCGCGACGCCGATCGAGGCGAGCGTGCCGACGCCGGAGATGGTGAGGGAACCGGCCGCGGCACCGGCCGAGCCCGAGACCGCCGCGTTGGAGAGGACCGCGCCGTCCAGGATGAGCGACGCGCCGTCCGTCAGCGTGATGCTTCCGTCGAAGCTCGACGCCGCGCCGTCGCCGACGGTGAACGCGACCCTGCCCAGCGTCAGGTCCGCGCCCGCACCGGCGCTGTTCAGGCCGCCGGCCGCGCCCAGCGTGCGCGAGGCCGCGCTGCCCGTGAGGGTCGCGGTGCCGTCGACCAGCAGGTCCGCGGTTCCCGCCAGCGCGGCGTTCGCGCCCAGCGTCACCTGGGCACCGCCTCCGACGGTGAGGCCTGCGGTACCGAAGGACGCCGCGGTCGAGATGCTGCCGTCGATGCCGTCGACGACCGTGCGGCCCGTGAACGAGCCGGACGTGAAGGCGAGGTTGAAGGTGCCGGTGCCCGCGACGCCGTTCGACAGCTTGATGTCGCCGGTGCCGGCCACCGCGCCGGTGAAGGCGAGGTTGCCGGCGCCGGACAGCGTGACCGCGGCGGTGCCGGTGCCGACCGTGACGTCGGCGGCCGTCGTGGCGTTCCCGGCGCCCGAGTAGTCGAGCGAGGTCGCCGCGCCGTCGGCGTTCATGCCCAGCGCGTCCAGCCCGCCGATCCAGGCGGCGCTGGCGACGGTCGCGGCGGAACCGCCGCGCAGCTGGAGGCCGCCGGTGAAGGTCGCGCCGGCGCCGGCGCCGACGGAGAGGTCGACGTTGTCAAGCACCAGCGTGCCCGCGCCCGACACGGCGCCGTTCAGCGTCAGGCCGCCGGCGCCCGTGGCCTTGATGGTTGCGGTGCCGGTGCCGACGTCGAGCGTCGCGCCGGAGGTGACGTCGGGCGCGCCCGAGTACTCGAACGACGTTGCCGTGCCGTCGCCGCCGAAGGACAGCGTGGTGATCGCGGCGAGCCAGGTGTCGTTGGCGCTGGTGACCGTGGACGTGTCGCGCAGGATGAGTCCGCCCGTGAAGGCGCCCGTGGCGCCGGCCCCGACGGTGAGGTCGATGTTCGCCAGCTGGAGCGTGCCGGTGCCCTGCATGTCGCCGTCGACCGTGAGCGCGGTGCCCGTGCCGGCGGTGACGTTGGTCAGGCCGTCGAGCCGCAGCTGCTGCCCGGCGCCCAGCGTGAGGTCCGTGTTCAGCGTGACGTCGGCCCCGTCGTTCAGGTCCAGGCCCAGCGCGCCGATCGATGCCGCCGTGCCGATGCCGACCTTCGCGCCGTCGATCACGGTGCGGCCATCGAAGCCGCCGCCCGTGAAGGCCAGGTTGATCGTTCCGGTGGCGCCGGCGTTCGAGGTGATCACCAGGTTGCCGACCGTGCCGGGGGCCTGGGCGACCGTGCCGCCCAGCGTGAGGTTGCCGGTCGCGCCGGCGCCGTTCAGCGAGATGCCGTTGTTGCCCTCGCCCAGGGTGAGCGTGCCCGCGAACGTCGCCGCGGCGCTGCCCGTGTAGGCGAAGGACGTCACCAGGCCATCGGCGTTCATCGTGAGCCCGCCGAGCTGGCCGACCCACGCCGCGTTGCCGGTGCTCACGGTGGATCCGCCCTGAAGAGAGACGGACCCCGTGTACGTCGAGGTGGAGCCGCCGACGACGAGCGCGGTGTTCGAGAGCGCCAGGCTGCCGCTGCCCTGCATCTCGCCGTTCACCGTGAGGGTCGATGCCAGGCCGCCGCTGCCGGTGAAGCTGTTGGTGCCGTTCAGGGAGAACGTCTGGGCGCCGCCGATCAGCAGGTTGGTGTTCGACGTGACGGTCGCGGTCTGCATCGTCAGTCCCTGCGAGCCGATCGAGGCCTGCGTGTTTATCGCGGCGGTCGCGCCGTCGATGATCGTCCGGCCCGTGAATCCGCCCGTGAGCGCCAGGGTGACGGCCGCCGTGGAACCGCCTTCCGTGCCGATCAGCAGGTTGCCCGTGCCGGAGACCGCGCCGGAGAGCGTCAGGTTGCCCGCCCCGGCGCCGCTCGTGAGGATCGCGGAGGTGTTGCCGCCCGAGAGCGACAGCGCTCCGGCGTAGTTGACGTCGACGGTGCCGGCGTAGATCAGCGACGCGGGGTCGGCCGGCACCAGGTAGTTGCCGGCCAGCTGGATCGACGTCGCGTTCTGCAGCCAGCGCTCGTCGATGATCGCCAGCGAACCGGTGGACTGCACGTCGAGCGTTCCGTTGAAGCCGACGAGGAACGAGTTCGATCCCAGCGTGAGCGAGCCGTTGGTGACGCCGATCGAGCACGTGCCGGTCGCGGTGTTCGTCGTGCCCCCACCCGGCGCGATGGTGAGGAAGCCGCCGTTCATGTCGAACACGCCGATGGCGTTGCTCATCGTCCACGAGCCGTTGTAGATGCCGCCGCCCGTGACGGTCAGCGTGCCGGCGGTTCCGTCACCCTGCGTGAAGTCGAGGTTCGCGCCGATCGAGCCGGCGTCGGCGACCACTTCGCTCGTGCCGCCTGCCACGACGACGTCCGCGCGCGCCGCGGCCGCCGGGAACAGGACAAGCACGGCGGCGGGAATGGCCCAACCACCGGCAGCGAGCGCGGTGCGGGCACGCGAGGCGACGAAGCAGCGCGGGGCAGTCGGGTCTGGACGCAGCATGGCATCTCCTTTGTCGGCGAAAGCCGGGGCGAAACTTCGCCAAGGACCGGAAACCCCCGGCCGAAACCACGGCGCGGCCGGAAATCTCAGGCTTGGCCGCAGGCGGCGGGGTCGAGGTACCACCGGAGCTCGCCCGCGGCGGGCCGCAGGCCGGCGGCCGGGACCTCGGAGGGCGCGGCGCCGGCCGCGATCCGGGCCAGCGCCGGGGCCTTGTCCGCGCCCATCACGAACGCCGCCACGAACCGGGACGCGTTCAGCGTGCGCAGCGTCAGCGTGCAGCGCGGGACGGCGGGCTTCGCGGTGGTCGGGGCCGGGACGTCGACGGCCAGGCGGTCGGCGGCGGCAAGCGCCGGCGAGCCGGGGAAGAGGCTCGCGGTGTGGCCGTCCGCTCCCATGCCCAGCAGCACGAAGTCCAGCCGGTCATGGCCCTTGGGGCGCCAGCCGAGCGCCTCGCGCAGCTCGCGCTCGTACCGGTCGGCGCACTCGGGCAGCGCGGCCAGCATCGGGTGCACCTGCTGCGGCGGGATGTCGGAGTGGTCGCCGATGACCTCCTTGATGCGCCCGAAGTTCGAGTCGGGGCTGTCGAAGGGCACGGCGCGCTCGTCGACGATCCACAGGTGCGTGCGGCGCCACGGGATCGCGCGGTAGCGCGGGTCGTACATCAGCAGCTCGTAGAGCGGGAACGGCGTGCGGCCACCGCTGAGCGCCAGGTGGAAGTCGCCGAACTCGCGGACGCAGTTCAGCGCCTGGACCATCAAGTCCGCGGCGATCGCGTCGTGCAGCTCATCCACCGTGCGGCGGGCGACGACGCTTCCGGGGAGCGCCGGGGCCGGGATGTCCGGTTCGGGCTCGACCAGGCGGATCTCGTCGTCGGTGCCGTCGCTCATGCCCGGGATCCTAGCCGTGCCGGGCGTATCCTCCCCTTCCCATGACCGCCGCACGACCGCGCATCCTCACCGGCGACACCCCCACCGGACAGCTGCACCTGGGCCACTGGGTCGGCAGCGTGAAGCGCCGCGTCGAGCTGCAGGACACGCACGACTGCTACTTCATCCTGGCGAACTACCACGCGTTCACCACGCGCAGCGACAAGCCGCAGGAGATCCGCCGCGACACGATCGCGATCGTCAAGGACTACCTGGCGATGGGGATCGACCCGGAGAAGTCGACGATCTTCCTCCAGAGCGAGATACCGGCGATCCACGAGCTGGCGTTCCTGTTCGCGATGCTGCTGCCGTTCAACCGCGTGATGCGGAACCCGACGCTCAAGACCGAGATCGAGACGAAGGGCCTGGGCGACACGTACTCGTTCGGCTTCCCGCTGTACGCGGTCGGACAGTGCGCGGACATCCTGGCGTTCCGCCCGGTGGGCGTGCCCGTGGGCGAGGACCAGGTGCCGCACCTCGAGCTGACGCGAGAGGTGGGCCGTCGCTTCAACCAGATGTACTGCGGCGTGCCGACCGACGCGAGGGACGAGGATCACGAGAAGCTGGGCGGCGTGTGGCCGGTTCCGCGCGCCGAGGTCGGCAAGGTGGGCCGGCTGGTGGGCATCGACGGCAAGAACAAGATGTCGAAGAGCCTGGGGAACGCGATCTTCATCGGCGACACGCCGAAGGAGGTCGAGAACAAGGTGAAGAAGATCTTCACCGGCCGCCAGAGCCCCACGGAGCCGGGGGACACGGGGAACGCGCTGTTCCAGTACGTCGAGGCGTTCATCGAGGACCCCGAGCGCGTGGCCGAGCTGAAGCGGCGCTACGCGGCCGGCGACAACCTGGGCGACGGGCACGTGAAGGTCGAGGTCGCGGCGGCGATCAACCGGCTGCTCGAACCGATGCGCGAGCGACGGGCCAGGATCGGCGACGACGACGCGGTGGTGCTGGACATCCTGAAGAAGGGCTGCGCCCGCGCGAACGTGACGGCGGAGGAGACGCTCGAGCGCGCGCGCAAGGCGGCGGGGCTGCATTTCTTCCAGCGTCGGCTGGAGTACGGAACCCGGTAAACGGGGTGTACCGGGTTCACATGCCCGTTGCCCGCGTTGCCACCTGCTTTGGGCGGGTGGACCCGGTCGACACGGTTAACCGGGTTCCGTCCTAATGCCTCTTCGTCGGGTCGATCAGCCATAGCCAGTCGTCGAAGAGGAACTCGAAGCGCGCGGCGAGCAGCGCGATGCGGCCCATCACGGTGAACCCGAAGCTCGCGCCGAAGGTGATCATCAGGTACCAGATGCCGACCTTCGCGGTGCGGCCCAGCACGCCCTTGTGCTCGGCGGAGAAGAAGAAGTACGCCAGCACGCTCAGCACGCCGACGAAGATGAGGATCGCCGAGAGCGACGAGCCGATCGTCGCCGGCCAGTCGACCGGGGCCGTCGCGGGGTCGCCCGGCAGGTGCTGCACCACGATCAGCGGCTGCGCCATCGTCGCCACCTGCGCGACCAGGTCGGCGTTCACGACCTCGACGAACTTCAGCCCGGCGAACGTCCCGACGATGAAGGCCAGCGGGAAGACACCCAGCCATCCGGCCTTGGACGACAGGCGGCTGAGCAGCATGACGCCCAGCAACAGAGAGACAAGCGCACCCGCGACCTCCATCGTCCCGATCGAACCCACGTCGAACGCCGGCATCAGCGTCGATGCCGTGAAGCCGGGCGCGAGCGGCCCCACCAGCTTCGGCACCAGCGTGTCCCACACGCTGACGATCATCCAGTACCCGGCGCTCACGCCCACGACGACCGATTCGGCCAGCTTGTAGACCGGGTTGTCCCGCCACAGGAAGCTCAGCACCGCGAGCGTCAGCAGCGCGCCGATCCACACGCCCGCGGTGCGCGGCCAGCTGACCACGATCGACTCCTGCGAGGAGTCCTCCATGCTTGCGGCGGCCCACTCCGTGGCGCTCGATTCCTTCCAGTCGGTCCACGCGAACTGCGGCACCTGGCCCGGCGCGGGCGCGACCCACTGGGCCTCGGCAGGCTTGCCTTCGGTGCCCGCCGCGGCCGGCGCGCGCACGAACGCCTGGTCGGCGCGCTCGACGTACACCAGGCCGTAGCCATGGACGCGGCGCGCGGCCTCGCCCTCGCCGACCTCGGTGCCGACCCAGCCGCGCACCACCAGCAGCGCGCCGACGAACGCCAGCACGGCGATGAGCATGCGCTGCGCGCGGCGCTCGACCGCGGGATCGCGCGTCCCCTGCACGTCACCGCCCTGGCTCATGCCCGCGCCCCCTTCCCGCGCCCGAACAGGAAGATCACGTTGCCGACCAGTATCAGCCCGACCATCAGCACGTGCGCGAAGAGCTGCGGCGCCATCCGGCGCTGCGCCTCCTGGTACTTGGCGGGCACCGGCTTCGACGCGTCGGTGCCGCGCGCGGCGTCGTTCACGAGCGTCTCGTACTCCGCGGCGCCCTTGATCGCGCCGAGGATTCCGGCCATCTGGTGGGGGTAATAGGGGATCAGCTGCGGGGTCTGGACGCCGGTCGTGCCGGTGATGAACGGCAGGGGCTTCTCGCTGGTGAGCGTCGGCGACACGGCATACTGCACCCACTCCTTGGAGCCGGGATAACCGGCGCTGATGCTGATCAGCAGGTCGAAGTCCGACGACCGGGCGACCCCCTGCATCATCGGGATGCGCGCGACCGGCGTGCCGCGCGAGTCGTTCGGGTACGTCTGCGCCATGTCGGCGCCCATCTGCTTGATGACGCCCTCGTTGCCGGACTGGAACCCCAGGTCGACCCACGTCTCGCCGTAGCGGTACCACGGGTCGTCCGCGATCACGTCGTTGAGCGTCGCCCCGATGATCGGGCTGCCCGGCGCCCACAGCGTCATGCCGTAGATGCGCAGCCTGCGCATCGCGCAGTGGTGGACGAAGGCCGTCGCCATCGGCTGCAGCTCGCCGGCGCTGGCGGGGTCGAAGTCGAAGCTGATGAGCACGCGGCTGCCCTCGGGCAGGCGGTCGATCGCGTCGAACGCGCCGCGCACGGCGGGCGTGGGCGTCTCGGGGAACGTCTTCCCGGTCACGCCGACCCACAGGATCGGGCCCGCGACGGCCAGCGCCATCAGCAGGAAGATCCAGCGGCGGTCGATGCCGTCGAGGCGCTGGAGCAGGGGCTTCGCGGGTGCGCCGGACATGTCAGTCGCCGCTCCCCAGGTAGCTGCGGTCCATGCCCACCAGGATCTTCAGGCTGGTGGCCGCGATGCCGATCGCGATGCCGATGATCATCGCGCGCGTGCCGGCGTTGTTGAACACGCTCATGATGATGTTGCTGAGGTTCTCGAGCCGCAGCCACGAGACCCAGCCGTTGTCGGCCGGGATCCAGCTGGTGAGCAGCACGCCCACGTACACGCGTCCCAGCAGCACGATGAACGCGGTGCCCAGCAGCAGGACGGCCGCGGCGTTCTTCGCGCGGAAGGCGCGGAACGCCGCGCTGGCCACGTAGAACGCCAGCAGCGCGAAGAGCGTGCTGGTGATCGGGCTCATCGCGTATTCGTAGAGCCACCAGAAGGCGCCGCCGACCGCTTCCTTGTTGCCGGAGAGCGCGACGTCGGGGAACTTCGGGTCGGGATGGACGCCGATCTTGAACGCGCCCACGGTGATCATCACCAGGAACGCCAGGATCGTGACGGCCGAGTAGCCCCAGCCCTCCTCGCGCGCGCTGATCTTCAGCAGGTTGACCTTCAGCAGGTTCGCGCCGCCCAGGACGAAGGCGATCGCCGCGAGCACGTTGAACCAGTCGACCACCGCGGTGCCGAGCGGCTCCCACGGCTTCACGAACGCCGTGAGCACCATCACGAGGCCGGCAAGCGACGCGACCAGCGCGGCGACGGTGCGGCTCATGTCAGCCACCCCCCATCGCGGCACGGACCGCGTCGACCAGGCCGGAGAGCGACTCGGAGTGCGTGAGCGCCGCGACCGTCGCGGCCAGCGCGAGCAGCACGGCCAGCACCCACACGATCGCCTTCACGATGTCCTGCGCGAGCAGCGTGCCGAGCTGGTCGGGCTCGCCGCTCAGGTAGGCGCTTGCGGCGAAGAACTCCTCGCCCAGCAGCGTGTAGTCGCAGCTTGCGACGAAGAACGGGAGCTGGCTGGTCTCGGCGGTGCCGGCGATCTGGATCGCGCCGACCGAGTTGCCGTTCTCGGCCAGGATGAGGCTCTCCGCGAAGAAGCAGCCGAAGTAGAAGCAGGCGGCGGGCTTGCGGCGCACCATCAGGCCGCCGGCATAGGCGACGTACGCGAACTGCTCGTCGCTGACGTAGTAGATGCGGTCGGGGTTGTAGCTGTCGCTGCGGCCGGCGCCCAGGTACGCGGCGTGCACGGCCTCGCGGGCGCTCGTCATGACCAGCGAGCGCGTGCAGGGAACCTCGATCTCGGCGTCGTACTCGGCGGCGGTGCGCGCGACGCGGCTCAGCACGGTGATGCCCGCCACCGTCTGGATGTTGTCCATGTCCTGGATGCCCGGGACGAAGAGCATCGGGCGGCCCATCTCCGTCGCGCGGCCGACGGCTTCGTCGACGGCGTCGAGGCCGGCGATGCGCCGGATGCGCACGCGGCCGCCGCTGCGCGCCCACAGGATCGACCCGATCACGAGCGCCGCGACGACGAAGAGCGATGCGGCCAGCACGCCCTTGCCGGGCGTGAAGAACGTGGCGGGATTCTCGGCCCCGGCGACCTGCGCCAGGAGGCTCGGGAGGGGCATGCGCTGCGTGTTGTACGCGAAATCACGCCCCGCTTCACTTGCCGATCCGTCGTCGGAAATCGGTGACTGGAGCGGGGCGCGCTTCCTACCCCTCGATCAGCTCCACGTTCGCGCGCGGCACGGTGATGCGACGGCCGTCCGGCATCGACACCTCGAGCACGCGGGCCTTGCTGCCGGAGCCCAGCACCGCGGGCTGCTCGGGCAGCGCGGCCACCGTGCCCAGGACGCCGAAGTGCGGATCGCGGATCACGCGCACGGGCGTACCGATCTCCAGCACCCCAGCCACCGCGCCGCCGGCCGCCGCGCTCTCGCCGGCGCCGCCGCGGCCGTCCTCCAGCGGGATCACGATTTCCGGCCGCATCACGCCGGCGCGGATCTGCGTCGCGCCGTTGACGCTCGCCATCCGCCCCGCGTGGCCGCCGAGCAGCGCGAACGTGCGCTGGGCCATCGCGATGTCGCCGAAGCCCTCGGTAACGATGATCGTGATGCCGAGCTTCTCGCTCCCCGTCACCGCCACGCCGATGTCGTGACCCAGGAAGTCGCGCAGGTCCTGGTCGTCGATGCCGCCCGAGACGATCGCCGCGGCGCCCACCGCCTTCGCCTTGCGGATCGCCCCCGCCGTCATGCGCGCGCCGCCCACGACGATCGCGTCCTTCATCGCGGGCGTCACGTGCTTCTCGTCCAGCGTCTCGCCGGCGGCCGCGCAGGCCATGGCCAGCAGGCCGTGCGTCTCGCCGCCCACGCCGAAGATGCCCTGCACCAGCGCGACCGCGTTCTCCACCACGACGCCCTCGCTTGGCAGCACCTCGACCACGTCGCCCGCGATGTACGCGCGCACCGCCACGGGCTGCGCCGGGCCGCGCACGATGACCATGCCTGTCGAGTCGCTCACGCTCTCGAGCGTCCCGTCGGCCGAGCTCTTCACGTCGGTGCGCATCATGCCGAAGATGCCCTTCGAGCGCGCGATCGGCATGTCCTTCGTCACGCGTTCGCCGACCTTCACCAGCATCAGCGACGGCAGGTCCTTCGGGTTCGCGCCCATCAGGTTGGCCGCGCGGATCGGGAACGCGTCGCCCTCCATGAACGTCTGCGCGACCACCGCGTCGGCGCCGACGCGGTCTCCCACCTTCACGACGACGTCGCCCGCGATGGGCAGCACGCGCCGCGCGCGGTAGCCGGTGCGCGCGCTGACCTTGAGTCCGGGGGTGAATGCCTTTGCCATGGTTCGTTCCTCACTCGTACACGCTCAGCGCGTCCAGCCAACGCTGGATGGTGGCGCGGCGTGCGCCCTCTTCCCCGGGCACCTCGATCGCGCGGCCGCGCGCGTCCAGGATCAGGCCCACGGTGCCGCCGCGCACGGTGCGCGTGACGGCCTTGCCGGGCCCGGCCCCCATGTCGAAGCCCTTCTCGGGCGTCACGGTCATCTCGCACTGCGCGTCGTGCGCCAGGGGCACCAGCTGCATGTCGCCGACGTTCATCGTGCCCTTCGCGTTCACCGCGCCGCGCAGCTCCCACGCGAAGCACGGCTTGCCGGCCTTGCCTTGGCCCCGCGGCGCGACGCAGGTGCCCAGGTAGATCAGGCAGTCCTTCTCGAAGACCTCCATCGCGGCGTCGGGGTGCACGCTCGCCAGCACGCCCAGGTGCGGCATCATGAAGATGCTGTCCTTCGCCAGCTCGGTGAAGCCCTCGGGTTCGAAGCTGTCGATGAGCATGAGCGCGGTCTGCTCCATGCGCGGCGCGTGGCTGAGAACGCCGCCCGACGCGACCAGCAGGTCGAGCTTCATGTTGTCGACCAGCGTCGCGCCGGCGGCGGCCTGCGAGAAGGCGTCGCCCACCGTGCGCTGCTGCTGCACGCCCTTCAGCGTGGTGGCGAACGCCTTGTGCTGCTCGTAGCTCAGGCGCAGCGCCTCGCGCGCGACCGCCTGCTCGAAGACCAGCGCCTCCAGCGTCTGCGGGATCGTGGTCGGGCGGATCATCTTGTTCTTGACTCGGTTGCGCAGCTCGCGCTCGTCCATGGGCAGGTGCACCCAGCGCAGGATGCGCGGCATCGTCGCCTCGGCGCACACGTTGCTGATGCTGTAGCTCATGCCCAGGTTCGCGCTGACGGTGCGGTTGAAGGCGCCGTCGAAGACGCTGAAGACGTCGGTGGTGGCGCCGCCGATGTCCACGCCCACCGCGTTGATGCCGCGCTTCCGGGCGATCGTCTGCAGGATGTCGCCCACCGCGCCGGGCGTCGGCATGATGGGCGCGTCGGCCCACGCGATCAGCTTGTCGTAGCCGGGCGCATGCGCCATGACGTGCTCCAGGAAGACGTCGTGGATGCGGTCGCGCGCGGGGCCCAGGTTCTCCTGCTCGAGCGTGGGGCGCAGGTTGGGCACGACGCTCAGGTCGAAGCCCTGGCCGAAGACGCGCTGCACCGCCGGCGCGGCATCCTTGTTGCCGGCGAAGATCACGGGCAACTGGTACTCGCCGCCGAAGCGCGGGCGCGGCTTCGCGGGCGCGATCAGCTCGGCAAGCTCGACCACCTTCTTCTGGTCGCCGCCGTCGGTGCCGCCCGAGAGCAGCACCATGTCGGGCCGCAGCTCGCGGATGCGCTGGATCTGCTCGTAAGGCTTGCGCTGGTCGTTCGAAGCGATCGTGTCCATGACGATCGCACCCGCGCCCAGGGCCGCGCGCTTGGCGCTCTCGGCCGTCATCTGCCGCACGACGCCCGCGACCATCATCTGCAGGCCGCCGCCCGCGCTCGAGGTCGAGATGTAGACGTCGCAGCCGTCCGGGTCGGTCGGCGACGTGCGCCGGATCACCGTGCCGTCGTCGGCGATCAGCCGGCGGCCCGAGAGCTCCTGCAGCTCGGTCACGGAATTGGTCACGCCCAGCGTCACGTCGGCGAAAGGTTCCTCGACCGTCGTCGGCGCCTCGCCGCGCTGCGTCTGCCGGTAGTGCCCGTCGACGCACTCGATCAGGATCGCCTTCGTCGTGGTCGATCCGCAGTCGGTGGCGACGATGACCTGGATGCGGTCGGGCGGGGGTGGGGACTTCGCGGCGTGCGGGAGGCTCATCGAGCCGTGAAGGTTACGCGCAGGCGCTCCCGGCGATCGGTTCCCGTCACGCGCCGGTCGCGGTGTCCCGCTGCAACTCCCCCACCACCCACGCCACGCTCCCGCGCCGCTCCAGGTACTTCGCCAGCGTCGCGTAGCGCACCGGGTCCAGCACGGCGGTCGCGATCGGCTGCATGAAGTGGAGCGCCTGCGCGCCGACGTTGTTGAGCGGCGCGACGCTCTCGAGGAACAGCACCGCGGGGCCGACGAGGCCGCGCTTGCGGACTTCGCGCAGGAGCGGCTCGAGGGCGGCGCGTTCCTCGGGGGTGGGTTCGGCGGGGCCGGGCTTCTCGACGGCGAAGGCGTGGCGCAGCTGCGCGCGCCAGCCGCGCGGGGGCTGGGGCGGCGCGGGGTGCGCCGGCGCGGGGTCCTGCCGCGGTGACGACGCCCGTTCGCCGGGGTTTCCTTCTGGCGTGCC
>CANHFL010000003.1 GCA_947459855.1 Planctomycetaceae bacterium
CTTGGCGATCGCGCGGAACGCCTTCGAGAGCGCCTTCGCGTGGTCGATCGCGGCGCGTGCGTCGTCGGGCAGCTTCGGGATGTCGGGGGTGGCGGCGGGTGCCGCGGCCAGGGCGGGCGAGCCGAGCCCAAGGCTCAGGGCGGCGATCAGGGTCGTGGGTCGCATGGGGTGTGTTCCTCGTCCCACATACGCCCCGAAACACAGGGAGGTTTGCCTGTGAACGCGATCGTTGGTCCGAGAAATTCGCTCAGCGCAGGCGGTCCAGGAACACCGCCGCCGCGACGGCCACGTTCAGCGAGTCCACCCCTGGCGCCATGGGGATGCGCGCGCGGTGGTCGGCCAGCGCGAGCGTCGCTTCCCGCAGCCCGGCGAACTCGGCTCCCACCAGCACCGCCGTGCGCCGCGCCCCGGGCACGCGCGCACCGAGTGCGCACGCGACGTCCGCCAGCGGCCGCGATCCACGGCCCGTCGCCGCGACGATCGCGTAGCCGGCGTCGCGCAGCGCGCGCAGGTCGTCGGCCCACGCCGCACTGCGTGCGGACGGCACCTTCAGCACGCAGCCGCAGCTGACACGCACGCTCTTCCGGTAGAGCGGGTCGTGGCACCCCGGCGAGAGCAGCACGCCGCCGCACCCGAACGCCGCGGCGTTGCGGAAGAGCTGGCCGATGTTGTCGATGTTGTTGACCTCCTCGACGCACAGGAGGAGCGAGTCGGTGCCCGCCGGCGCGACGATCTCGGCCGGCGTGAGCATCCGCGGCCTCCGCCCGACCGCGAGGAAACCACGGTGGATGTTGAACCCGACGATCGCGTCGAGCACCTCGTCGGGCGCCACCACGACCATCGGCTCCGCCATCCCGGGGCGGAGGCCGGCACGCACCATGTCGACGGCGCGTTGCTCGTTCCGTGCCGCGGTGAGCAGGGAAAGCACCTCGGTGCCGGCGGCGAACATCGCCTCGATGACCAGCGGGCTCTCGCCGACGAAGAGCCCCGGGCGGCCGTCGGTGCCAAGCGCATCGCGATCGCGGACCGCGCGGAAATGCTCCACGTGCGGATCGTCGGGGGACGTGATGTGCATGATGTCCATCGGGTGAGGCGAACATACCTCGCACCACCCCCGTCGCGCACGGATGGCCGCACCGAACCTGTACCTTGCACCCATGCTCCGCACGACCACGCTTGCCGCCGCGGCCGCCTTGTGCGCCACCATGCACGCCGCGCCGCCGGTCCCGCCCCCGCCGCCGCCGGACATCGCCACGCTCGGGTCCACGACCGCGTCGGACGACGCCACCGCGAAGCGCCAGCTCACCGAGTCCGGCGTGCCGGCGGACAGGCGCCGGGAGGCCGCCGCGTACCTGGCGAAGGCCAAGGGAACGTCGACCCCTGCCGCGGTCCTCGGGGCCATCGAGGAGACGAACGGTTCCTGCGGCGGCGCGAGAGACCTGGGCGAACTGCTGGAGACTCTGGCGGCCGAGACGGCCGCCGACGCCGCATTGATGGACCGGATGGCTGCGCTCGCCAAGGACACCACCAAGCCCACGTCACTGCGGATTCCCGCACACCGCGCGCTCGCGGCCGTGCCGGCGGACAAGCGGCCCGATGCCGCGAAGACGCTCGCCACCCGCACGATCGCGCTCAAGACCATCCCGGGCGCGATGAAGTACGACGTCGTCGAGATCCGCGCCAAGCCGGGCGAGCTGCTGCGCATCACGCTGGACAACAACGACACGATGCAGCACAACGTGCTGGTCGTGCAACCCGGCAAGCTGGCCGAGGTCGGCGTCGCCGCCGACAAGATGGGCGAGAGCGCCGAGGGCAAGGCGCGGCAGTTCGTGCCCGACCTTCCGTCCGTGCTCGAGGTCATGGGACTGGTCGATCCCGGCAAGTCCGCCTCGGTCTTCTTCCTGGTGCCCGACAAGGAAGCCACGTACCCCTACGTCTGCACCTATCCCGGCCACTGGCGCATGATGAACGGCAAGATCAAGGTCTCGAAGTGACCGACGCGCCTGCCATCTCGGTCGTGACGCCCATGCACAACGAGGAGCCGTGCGTGGCGGAATTCGTGCGCCGCACGGACGCCGCGATGCGTGCGATCGGGCGCACCTACGAGATCGTGGTGGTGAGCGATGGGTCGACCGACGGGACCGAGCGGATCCTGCGCGAGCTGCACGCCGCGCACCCGAACCTGCGCGGCATCTTCCTGAGCAGGAACACCGGTCAGTGCAACGCGATGTACGCCGGCATCCAGGAGAGCCGCGGCGACATGGTCATCGTGATGGATGGCGACCTGCAGCACCTGCCCGAGGAGATCCACCTGCTGGTGGCCGCGATGGACACGGGCCACGCACTGGTCAGCGGCAGCCGCGGCAGGCGGCAGGAGAGCCTGGTGCTTCGGCGGATCCCCAGCCGCATCGCCAACTGGATGCTGCGCCGCGTCACCGGCTGCCCGATCCGCGACATGGGCGGCTTCAAGGCGCTGCGCGGCGACATGGCGCGCAGCCTGCGCCTGCGGCCGGGCCACCACCGGCTGCTTCCCGCGCTCGTGTGGATGCGCGGCGGCAGCGTCGGCGAGGTGATCGTGAGCGCGCCGCCGCGGTTCGCGGGCCAGAGCCACTACGGCCTCAGCCGTTCGGTGGACGTCTTCTTCGACATCGTCATGCTGTGGTTCCAGGGCGCCGCCAAGAGCCGGCCGATCTACCTCTTCGGGCGCATCGGGATCGTGGTCCTGATCGTCGACGTGGCGCTCGGCCTGTGGCTGCTCTACGACAAGTTCTTCCGCGGCGAGGCGCTCACCGGGCGCCCGCTGTTCTTCGTCGTGGTGATGATGTTCATCGTGTCGCTCTTCACCATCGCCACAGGGTTCATCCTGGAACTGCTGAGCGACGCGGTGAACACCGTCGGCCGCGTCCACCCCTACACCGTCCGGGAACGCGTCGGACGCTGAGGCAACCGGGCCCGGGAACGATCCGGCCGGGAAACCAACCGGCAGGCGTACACTTGCCCGCTTGCGATGACCGCGCCCGACGCCCCAACCCCGAACGCCGCGACCACGCCCGTGGGCATGTCCCCCGAGGCGGTCGCACGCACGCTGGCGCGGCACCCGCGCCCGCTGGGCGGCGACACCGCGCGCAACGTCGGCCCGGCCGCCGTCAGCCTGACCGGCATGGTGCTGAACAATGCGCCGGACACGACGCACCACCGCGCCATCGGCCGCAAGCCGGACTGGCTGCGCGCGCGCGTCCCCGGCGGCGCCGGCTACGACCGCCTGAAGGGCATCATCGACGAGCACCGGCTGCACACCGTCTGCCAGGAGGCCAGCTGCCCGAACATGGGCGAGTGCTGGGGCCGTGGAACCGCGACCATCATGATCCTGGGCGACACGTGCACGCGCTCGTGCGGCTTCTGCAACATCAAGACCGGCCGCCCCCCAGTGCTGGACACCGACGAACCGCGCCGCGTGGCCGCCAGCCTGGCGCTGATGGGCCTGAAGCACGTGGTGATCACCAGCGTCAACCGCGACGAGCTGCCGGACGGCGGCGCCGCGATCTGGGCCGAAACGATCCGCCGCGTGCACGAGGCGTGCCCCGGCATGACCGTCGAGTGCCTGGTCGGCGACTTCCTGGGCGATGAGAAGGCGATCCAGGAGGTGTGCGACGCGCGCCCTGAGATCCTGAGCCACAACATGGAGACCGTGGAGCGCATGCACCCCGCAGTGCGCCCGCAGGCCAAGTACGAGCGGAGCCTGGCCGTGCTGGCGCAGTTCAAGCGCAGCGGCCTGGTGACCAAGACCGGGATCATGGCGGGCATCGGCGAGCGCGACGACGAGGTCCTGCAGCTGATGGACGACGTCCGCCGCGCCAGCGACGCCGACATCCTGACGATCGGCCAGTACCTGCAGCCGACCCGAAACCACCTGCCGATCGACCGCTGGGTCCACCCTGACCAGTTCGCGATGTACCGCCGGGAGGCGCTCGTGCGCGGCTTCCGCGTCTGCGAGAGCGGCCCGCTGGTGCGCAGCAGCTACCACGCCGAGGAGCAGGCCGAGCGCCTGCCTGCCGGCGACGCCTGACCCTCACGCAGCACCGGAAAGCGCACCGGCACCGCCGTGGGGCAGTGCCGGAGCACGGACGGTCGTTCGGTGCGGTGGCTCAGAGGAACCGGATGCCCGCCTCGTGATGCGTGACGTGGCCGTCGGGGTCGCGGATCGAGCGCGCCCATACCACCATGAACGCGCGGTCCACGTGGATCTTCCCGGGTTCGAGCGTGATGACCACGCCGGTCATGCCCTCGAGCAGCGAGGCGCCCACGCGAAGCCTGGCGCCCGTCGAGCTGATGTCCAGCAGGTCGAAGCTGCAGGCATGGCCGGGCTCGTGGTGCCAGATGAGCTGCACCTGGCCGACGAACTCCTGCCGGCCGCCGTCGCGGCGGTCCAGCATCTGCATGAACTGCCGGGCAGGACGGACGTGCGGTCGGTGCTTGGGGCTGTCCATGCCATGACTGTGGGATCCCACGGTTCGCCGGACAAGGCCGGGCGTGTGCCGGCGACCGCAAATTGCGGCCTGTTCCGGCGGCGGGGTGCCGGTTCCGCCCCATAAGCGCCTTACCATCCCCGGCCATGGCGTTCGAATTCAGGAAGGCAACGCTGCCGAACGGGCTGACCGTGATCGCGGAATGCAGCCCCGCGGCGCACACGTCGGCGGTGGGGTTCTTCGTGAAGACCGGCGCGCGCGACGAGCCCACGCCGCTCATGGGCGTGAGCCACTTCCTGGAGCACATGGTCTTCAAGGGAACCGAGCGCCGCAGCGCCGACGACGTCAACCGGAACTTCGACGCCATCGGCGCCGACCACAACGCCTTCACGACGGGCGAGCTGACGGCGTTCCATGCGCACGTGCTGCCCGAGAAGCTGCACGACGCGGTCGACGTCATCGCCGACATCATGCGGCCCGCGCTGCGGCAGGCGGACTTCGACGAGGAGAAGGGCGTGATCCTCGAGGAGATCGCCATGTACGACGACAACCCGTTCTGGCGGCTCTGGGAGCACGCGAACGACCGCTACTTCGGTGCGCACCCGCTGGGGCACCGAGTCCTGGGCACGCGCGAGTCGGTCAAGGCCCTGACGCGCGACCAGATGCAGGCGTACTTCGACGAGCGCTACACGGCAGGCAGCACCGTCGTGTGCGCCGCAGGCAACGTGGACTTCGACGCATTGGTCTCGCAGGTCGGCACGCTGTGCGGCGGCTGGCGCGCCGGCACGGTCGAGCGCCGGCAGCCCGCGTTCCACCCGCACGAGGAGCGCACCGTGGTGCGCATGAAGCAGGCGAACCGCGCGTACCTCAGCTGGATGTGCCCGGCGCCCGCCCTTGCCGACCCACGCCGCTACGCCGCGTCGATGGTGACGCAGGTGCTGGGCGACACGGAGGGTTCGCGCCTCTACTGGGCGCTGGTCGAGACCGGCCTGGCCGAGGAAGCGCAGGCGCAGTACGACGGCCACGACGGACTTGGCGAGTACGTCGCCTACGCCGCATGCCGACCGGAGGATGCCGACCGCGTCGAGGAGATCGTGCAGGCCCAGATGGAGGGCCTGGCGTCCTCGATCACGGACGAGGAGCTCTCGAACGCGCGCGCCAAGGTCGCCACCGCCGTGGTCGTGGCGGGCGAGCGCCCCGCCGGGCGCATGCGGCGCCTGGGCACGCTGTGGCTCTACCGCGGCCAGTACGCGACGCTCGAGGAGGAGCTGGCGCAGATCGACCGGCTGACGGTGGACGACCTGCGGAAGGTCCTGCACGAGTTCCCGCTCCGCCCGGTGCTGAGCGCGCGCGTGATGCCGGAGTGATCCGTGCCGGCGCGCTCAGGCGTGCATCGGTGAGCCGCCGAACACCAGCCGCATCGTCGGTGGTTCCGTGCCCAGCACGTGGCGCAGGTAGGCCGCCAGCAGCCGGTTCGCACGCGAAACGGCCTCGGCGTCGCCGCCGAACGGCCGACCCGCGTCCACCGCGGCCAGGCAGTCGATCGTCGCGCGGCGCACGCGCCAGCGGGGGCCGCCGGTCGGGTCGCCGCGCGTGACCACGCCGCCGGCCTCGGGCGAGAAGTCGGCGACCTCCGTCGCGGCATCGATCTCGATCGCGGGCCGGTAGCCGGTCTCGCGCAGCAGCTCCCACTGGAACGCCAGCAGCGCCTGCGCGCCGTCCGGCGCGGGCTCGTCGGGTGCGCGTGCCGCGCCCAGCGTGCGCAGCGCCTCGACCATGCGGTCGTAGAGCGCGGGATGCGGGTCCTCGGGCTGCAGCATGCGGCCCACCAGGTCGGCCATCAGGAACGCCGCGCGGTTGGCCGCCAGGTCCGTGCGCAGCCGCGGGAACATCTCGAGCAGCCCCCACTCGGTGAGCGTGGCCAGGTCCTTGCCGGGCTTCAGGATCGCGCCGAACTCGCCGCGCGAGAGCAGGTCGATGCCGCCGTCGAACGCACCGCGCTCGCGCTTCGATCCCTTGGCCAGGCCCCGGACCAGGCCGCGCGTGCGGCCGAACAGGCTGACGGTCTGGCTGGTCTCGCTGAAGTCCCAGTGCCGGATGCAGATGCCTTCGTCGTGGACGGCGGGCATCGGTCAGCGTTGCGCGCCTGCGCCGTACTCGGTGGCGGCAACCACCCGGTTGCGGCCCTGCGTCTTGGCGCGGTAGAGCGCGGTGTCGGCGGCGGAGACCAGTTCATCCGCGGTGACCGGCCGGCCGGCAGTGGAGACGTCCGCCACGCCGAAGCTGGCCGTCACGACGAGGCTCTGGTGGCCGGGCCACTCCAGCGCCTCGATCTGGCGCCGGTAGCGCTCGGCGACCTCGAATGCCTCGGTGCCGCCGGTGTGCGGCAGCAGGATGCCGAACTCCTCGCCGCCGTACCGGCACGCGACGTCGCTGGTGCGGCCGCCCTGGAGCACCTTGGCGAACTGCTCGAGCACCATGTCGCCGAAAGGGTGGCCGAATCGGTCGTTCAGCTGCTTGAAGCTGTCCAGGTCGCACATGACCAGCGCAAGCGGGCGCTGGTGGCGGAATGCCTCGGCGGACTCCTGCCCCAGGCGGCGGTCGAAGTAGGTGCGGTTCCAGAGGCCCGTCAGGCCGTCGACCTGTGCCTTCTGCGCCAGCATCTTGACCAGGTGCTGCACTCGCAGCGCGCTGCGCACGCGCGCCTTCAGCTCGACCACCTCGAACGGCTTGCCGACGAAGTCGAGCGCACCCAGGTCGAGCGCGCGCACGCGGTCCTCCATGCTGGCCGTGGCCGAGATGAAGATCACCGGGATGTCCTGCAGTTCCACGTCCGCCTTCAGGCGCTGCAGCACCTCGAAGCCGTCCATGCCCTTCATCTCGATGTCGAGGAGGATCACGTCCGGGCGCAGCTCGTAGGCCAGGCGAATGCCCTCGGCGGCGTCGAGCGCACCGTGCAGTTCCAGCTGCTCATACTGCAGCCGCACGCGCAGGAGCCGGTGGATCAGCTCCGAGTCGTCGATCGCCAGGACCTTGGGCAGGGGGGACGACGTCATGTGCGCGCGAGGGACATCGTAAATGGAGAGTCGACGGTCATGCGCGCACCCGCGCGGCAAGGGCGCAGAACGTGCCGACGCGGCTCTTGATCACGTTGAGGTCGCATCCCTCCCGGATGCCCTGCTCCACGAGCGCGGCGGCCGAGCCGAGCTGCGGGAATCCGTAGCCGCCCGCGGCACCCTTCAACTGGTGCGCGAGCGTGCGAAGGCGCTCCCAGTCCGATGCCGCAAGGGCAGACTGGATGCCTTCGAGGCGCTGGGGCAGCTCCGAGACGAACAGGAAGACGATCCCTTCCATCTCGGGGTCGCCCACGAACTCGCTGCGGATCACGGGATCGTCGGGGGAGAGGCGCATGCTCGTTCAATCGTCCAAAGGTGGCATGCGAGGAAGCGACTTCGAAGGAATATGGCACGGGGTTTGCGGAGGTTTCGATAATCGGCGCCCGGGCCGCCTTCAGGCGGTGGGGGTCCCCTGGAACGTGGGCCGGGGATGGTCCAGGGCCCCGCTAGACTCCGGCCTCGCACCCGTTGCCCCGCCGCGCGAAAGCGCTGCGAGAGGAGTTCAAGACCATGGTTCCGCGCATGCCTCCGCAGGAGGCGCGTCTCGGCTTCGTCTATTCCCAGCCCTTCCGCATCCAGGGGGTCTCCGTCGCCGGCGAACAGGCGGTCGTGCACGTCCCCGAACTGGACTTGGCGTTCGACATCGGCCTGTGCCCGCGCCCGGTGCTGGCGGCGCAGACGATCGCGCTGAGCCACGCGCACATGGACCATGTGGCGGGGCTGCCGTACTGGTTCAGCCAGCGCTGGTTCCAGAAGATGCCGAACCAGGGCCGCTGCCTGGCGCACCCGAAGATCGTCGAGCCGCTGCGCCGCATGATGGCCAGCTGGGTGGACCTCGAGCGCCAGCGCACGCCGCACGAGATCATCCCGATCGAGCCGGATTCGGAGTTCCAGCTGCGGCCCAACACGTTCATCCGCGCGATCGAGGTCAGCCACACCGTGCCGGCACTGGCGTTCGTGGTGATCGAGCGACGCAGCAAGCTGCGTGAGGAATTCGTCGGTTTCCCGCAGGAAAAGCTGCGTGAACTGCGATCGCAGGGCGTCGAGATCACGCGCACGATCGACATCCCGCTGGTGGCCTACACGGGCGACACCGAGCCCGGCGACTTCCTCCTGCGCGACGAGTTCCGGAACGCGCAGGTGGTGGTGACCGAGTGCACGTTCTTCGAGGACGAGCACCGCGACCGCGCGCGCATCGGCAAGCACATGCACATCGAGGACCTGCGCCCGCTGTTCGAGGCATGGCAGGCGCGCGACGTGGTGATCGTGCACGTCAGCCGCCGCACGCTGATGCCCTACGCGCGCGAGCGCATCGAGAAGGTCGCCGGTCCCGAGCGCGCTCCGTCCGTCCACCTGCTGATGGACCACCGCGCCAACAAGCAGCGGCACGAGGCGCAGCTGGCCGCCGCCGGCGCGGCCGAGGCCGACGAGGCGACGGAGACCACCGATCCGGCGACGCCCGGGAACGCGTGACCCCGGGTGCGCATGCACCGGGTGGTTGACGCCCCCGGGCCGGGCCCATACATTGCCCACAGTCCATCCACGCGGCCAGGTGGGCAAACTTCGCCGCGCGGCACATCCAAGCCAGGAATCACGAAGCGGCGCCGAGCCGCACGGGTTCCGCTGTCCCGGTCCCCCGGTGCGGGGGACGCTCGTCGCACGTGCCCGGTGCGCGGCAGGGACCGCGGAATCCAGCCTCGTCGCACGCACACGCACACCATGCCCCGCACCAACGACCAGCGCAGCAATGGACAGGCACACGAGCTCCGGGACAAGGTCCTGGGCTACCTGCGCATGCACCACGGCGAGATCTGCCGCCACTGGTTCGACCAGATCGAGGTCGCAGGGGTCGACGGGGCCATGATGTCGCTGCTGGTCGAGGAGCCGGTCCGGCTCTCGTACCTGCAGCGCTGCTGCGTCCCGCAGTTCACCGAGGCCGCGCAGGCCGTGACCGGCCGCCTGATCGGCGTGCGCTTCGTGGGTGACCGCGCGGCGGCACCCGCGCCCACGCCGGTGGCCAGCACGGCGACCGCACCCATGCCCACCGCCGAGGCGATGTTCGACGAGCAGCTCCTGCTCTCGCCCGACTACGTCTTCGAGACGTTCGTGGTGGGCCCGAACAACCGCCTGGCGCACGCCGCGGCGCAGGCCGTGGCCACCAAGCCGGGCCGTGCCTACAACCCGTTCTTCGTGCACGGCGGCGTCGGGCTGGGCAAGACCCACCTGCTGCAGGCCGTGTGCCAGTCGATGCTGCGCGCGAACCCGCAGGCGCGCATCGCCTACATCAGCTGCAGCACCTTCATGGACCTGTTCCACGAGGCGGTGCGCGCCGGCAGGATGCAGGAATTCCGCCACCGCTTCCGCAACGCGGACATGCTGGTGATCGACGACATCCACTTCCTGTCGAAGCACGAGCAGACGCAGGAGGAGTTCTTCCACACGTTCAACGCGCTGTACCAGGCCGGCCGGCAGATCGTGCTGAGCTCGGATGCGGCGCCCGGCGACATCCCCGACCTGGAGGAGCGCCTGGTCAGCCGCTTCAACTGCGGGCTGGTGGCGCGCATCGACAAGCCGGCATACGAGACGCGCGTGGCGATCCTGAAGGCGAAGGCCGCACTGCACGACCTGCAGCTGCCGGACGACGTGCCGGCCTACGTCGCGGCGCGCATCGACAGCAACATCCGCGAGCTCGAGGGCGCGCTGACGCGCCTGCGCGGGCTGGCGATGGCGAACGGCGTGCCGATCACGCTGGACCTGGCCAAGCAGGCGCTGAACGAGGGTCGCGCGGCGCAGGGCAGCGAGGCCGCGGGCCAGCCGACCATCCAGCAGATCATCGAGGCCGTCACGCGCTACTACGACATCAAGCTCTCCGACCTGATGTCCAAGCGCCGGCACAAGAGCGTCGCGCTGCCGCGGCAGATCTGCATGTGGCTGGCGCGGAAGCACACGCGCTTCTCGCTCGAGGAGATCGGCGGCTACTTCGGCGGACGCGACCACACCACGGTCATGCATGCCGTGCGCACCGTGGGCAGCAAGACCCAGGCCGACGAGGCGCTGAACGGCGACGTCGTGCGCATCGAACAGATGCTCGCCCGCCAGCCGGACTGACGGACCCGGTCATCCACCTGCCGTGGGTTGCCTGTCGACAGATGTCGTTTCCGGTCGGGTTGGTCGATCTGAACGGGACCGGTCCGTGGCAGGACGCGTGTCGTCCAGCAGGCAATCGACAGGCGGGGGCCTGGACCGCATGTGCCGTCGAACGCGAATCGACAATGCGCCCACGTCGGGGGGCGCAATGCACATCGCTGTCCCGCATGCACTTACGGTCTGTTCCCTCGTGTTGTCCACAACCTGACAGGGCTCTCTTCTAGGAGGAGGAAGAACTTCTTCTCTTCTCTCCAAAGGCCTTTCGGAAGCAGGCCGTCCCGCCGGAGTCATGAACCGGCGCGCGCCCTGGTCCGCGGTTGGCAGCGGTCGCACCAGACCGTGGTACGGCCCGCCACCTGCCCAGACGCCATCGGCCCTGCGCACCGGGTGCAGGGCTGGCCGCCGCGGCCGTAGGCCCGGTGGGCGTGCTGTGCCGCACCAGGGGAGCCCCCGACGCCCACGTGGTCGCGGAGCGTGCTCCCGTTGCTGCGGACCGCGCGTGCCAGCACGTCGCGCAGGGCACGCGCCAGGCGGTCGCATTCGTCGGGGCGGATGCCGCGCGCGCGCCG
Source organism: Planctomycetaceae bacterium (assembly GCA_947459855.1). Lineage (GTDB taxonomy): Bacteria > Planctomycetota > Phycisphaerae > Phycisphaerales > SM1A02 > UBA966. The sequence goes on from CANHFL010000003.1 coordinate 11,299, forward strand.
CTTCGGGTGGATGCCGGCGGCGAAGAGCGCCTCGTCCGCGTAGATGTTGCCGACACCGGCCAGCACGGCCTGGTCGAGCAGCGCGGCCTTGATGGCACGGATGCCGGCCAGCTGTGCGGCCAGCGTGGCGCCGTCGATCGCGAGCGCATCGGGGCCCAGGTCGTACCAGCCCTCGCTGCGGAGCGCATCCATCGACGGCCACCACGAGACGCCGCCGAACCGGCGCGGATCGCGGAAGCACAGCCCGAATGCTGCGCCGCGGCGCGGACGCACGGACCATTCCAGGTGCCGGTGCGCGGTGGGCGCGTCGCGGTCGGTGCGCACCTGGCCGGACATGCCCAGCTGCAGCACCAGCACGCGGCCATCGACGGCCTCGATCGCCAGTTGCTTGCCGTGGCGGTGCAGCGCCAGCACCCGTGCGCCGTCGAGCGCCTGCGCAGGCGTGATCCATGCGGTGGCGCCGCGCTTCGAGCGGCCGCGGCCCCGCGCGCGCATGTCGTGCGGACCGATCGCACGGACGCGCAGCGCGGCACCCGGCAGCACTCGCTCCAGACCTCTTCGGATCGCCTCGATTTCAGGGAGTTCGGGCAAGGCGCAGAACTATACTTCTGCCCACCATGAGCGAGCCGTCCGCGTCGTCGTCCGCCGTCCGCACCCCCGCCGACGCGCAGGCGGCGGCCGAGCGCCTGCGCACCGCGGTGCACGGCGTGATCGTGGGGCAGGACCGCGTGATCGACGAGGTGATGATCGCGCTGGCGTGCGGCGGACACGCGCTGATCGAGGGCGTGCCGGGCCTCGCCAAGACGCTCCTGGTCTCCACCCTTGCGCGCAGCATGTCGCTGGGATTCAGCCGAATCCAGTTCACGCCCGACCTGATGCCGAGCGACATGACCGGCACCGAGGTCATCGAGGAGGACCGCGCGACCGGGACGCGCCGGCTGCGCTTCGTGCCGGGCCCGATCTTCTCGAACGTGGTGCTGGCCGACGAGATCAACCGCACGCCGCCCAAGACGCAGAGCGCGCTGCTGGAGGCGATGCAGGAGCGACAGGTGACGGTGGGCGGCGTGAACCATCCGCTGCCGGGGCCGTTCTTCGTGCTCGCCACGCAGAACCCGATCGAGCAGGAGGGCACGTACCCGCTGCCCGAGGCGCAGCTCGACCGCTTCATGCTGCAGATCATGATCGGCTACCCCACGGCCGAGGACGAGGCCGAGATCGTGAAGCGCACCACCGGGTCCGCGCCGGCGGCGCCGCGCGCAGTGCTCTCGGCCGACGACGTGCGCCAGCTGCAGGCGCTGGTGCGCGAGGTGCCCGTGGCCGACCACGTGGTGCGCTACGCGCTGCGCATCGTGCGCGCGACGCGCACCGGCACCGATGCCCCTGCGGGCGCACCGAAGGTGGTCACCGACTACGTGGGCTGGGGCGCGGGCCCGCGCGCCAGCCAGTTCCTGGTGCTTGCCGCCAAGGCGCGCGCGCTGCTTGCCGGTGCGCCCACGGTGGAGCCCGCGGACATCCGCGCCGTCGCGAAGCCGGTGCTGCGCCACCGCATCCAGCTGAACTTCAACGCGCAGGCCGACGGCATCACCACGGACCGCGTGATCGACGAGCTGCTGGCCGCCGTGACCGTCGAGGACCCCGCCGCGCCGGGCGCGCGCGAACTGGACCGGCTGGTGAAGCCCTGAACCACCGACGCCCGGTGCACCACGGCCGCGCGGCGGCCGCTGCACCGCCGACCGGCTGAACGAACGTGCGCGCCGAACAGTACCTGGCACCCGAGACGCTGGCCCAGCTGGGCCCCTTCGAGCTGCGCGCCAAGCGCATCGCCGAGGGCGTGATGAGCGGCATGCACCGTTCGCCCTACCAGGGGCTGGCGGTGGAGTTCGCCGAGCACCGGCAGTACGTGGCGGGCGACCCCGTGCGCCACATCGACTGGAAGGTCTTCGGCCGCAGCGACAAGCTGTACCTGAAGCGCTTCCAGCAGGAGACGAACCTGGATGTCCACGTGCTGGTGGACTCGTCGGGCAGCATGCGCTTCGGCACGCTGGGAAGCAAGGGCGGCTGGGGCGGCACGCGCACCGGCCGCACGGGTATGTGGACGAAGTTCGACCACGCGACCGCGGCCGCGGCGGCGATGTCGTTCCTGGGGCTTTCGCAGCGCGACCGCGTGTCGACGGCGATGTTCGCCGACCACATCGTGGCGGCCACGCGCTGCTCCAACTCGCAGGGCCACTGGCGGGCGATCGTGCAGTGCCTGGCGACGCACGCGGTCGAGGGGCAGGCCGACCTGCCGCGCGCGGTGGACGAGCTGCTGGCGCGCGCGACGCACCGTTCGCTGGTGGTGGTCGTCTCCGATTTCCTGATGCCGGGGCAACGCGTGCGCGATGCGCTGGCACGACTGCGCCACCGCGGGCACGACGTGATCCTGGTGCGCATCCTGGACCGCACCGAGCTGCGCTTCGACCTGGACGAGAACGCACCGTTCGAGGGTCTCGAGGGCGAGGCCGCGCTGGAGGTGGATGCGCGCGCCGTGCGCGACGCGTACCTGCAGGTGCTGGACGAGGACGAGCGCGCACTGGAGCGCCTGGTGCGCGGGTTCGGCTTCGACCTGGTGCGCCTGGACACCCATGAATCCGTCGGTCCCGCGCTGGCCGCGCTGCTGGCGCGCCGCGAGATGCTGCTGCGGGGGAGCGGTTCATGAACGGCATCGGCTTCGCGCAGCCTGCGATCGCCGCCGCCGCCGCCGCGGCCGTGGCGCTGCCGATCCTGATCCACCTGCTGCTGCGCCGCCGCCGCACGCCCGTCGAGTGGGCCGCGATGGACCTGCTGCGCGAGGCGCTGCGGCGCGTCGAGCGCAAGCGTCGCGTCGAGCGGTGGCTGCTGCTCGCGGTGCGGTGCCTGCTGGTGCTTGCGGCCGGGCTGGCGATCGCGGCGCCGTTCGTGGGCGCGGCCGCGGCGATCGGGCGCGCGTCACGCTCGGTGGTGGTGGTGGTCGACGATTCGGCGGCGTCGCAGGAACGCCTGGAGCGCGGCACGGCGCTGGAGCGCTCGATCGCGGCGGCCGGCACGGTCATCGACGGCCTGCAGCCCGGCGACCGCGTCGCGGTGCTGCGCGCGTCCGAGGGCAGCCGCGTGGTGCGCTCGGAGCCCGCGACGCTCGACCACCGCACGGCGCGCCAGTCGCTGGCCGCGATCGGTTCCACGGAACGCGCGGCCGACCTGCCCGCGGTGCTGGAAGCGGCCGACGCCATCCTGGGCATGGACGAATCGCGCGGCACCCGCCGAGAGGTGTGGATCGCCAGCGCGTTCCGCGCGGGGTCGGTGGGAACGTTGCCTCCGCTGCCCGCGCTGGGCACCACGGACCGCCCCGTCGAGCTGCACGCGACGCTGCCGCCGGCCGCCGCTGGCACGAACCTGCGCCTGGCCTCGCTGGAACCCGTGCGCATGCCCGGCAGCATGGCGGGCGAGGCGCCGATGCTGCGCGCGGTGGTCGAGCGTGACCGCGGCGACGGCCCGCTTCGCGCGACGTTGCAGGTGACCGGTCCATCGGTGACGACCGCGGCGGAGCGCGCGGTGGAGCTTGCGGCGGGCGAACGGACGCGCACGGTCGACGTGACGCTCGCGGAGCGCACCAACCAACCCGGCGATGCACTGCGCCGTGCCGCGGTGGCGACGCTCTCGGCGGACGCGCAACCCGCCGACGACGGCCGCGCCGTTCCGCTGGCACCGATCGAGCGCGTGCGCGTCGTGATCGTGGACCGGCGCTCCTTCGACGCCCAGGGCGCGATCGACCGGCTTTCGCCGGGCGAGTGGGTGACGCGGGCGCTCGCGCCGGGCACCGCCGCGTCGATCGACGTGGCGAGCGTGGACCCCGCGGCGCTCGACGCACGTGCGGTGGCGGCAGCGGACACCGTGGTGGTGGTTCAGCCCGGGCTGCTGGCGCGCGGCCAATGGGACGTCCTGGCGGGCGTGGTGCAGCGCGGCGCGACGCTGGTCGTGACGCCGGTCGCCGCCGAGCGCCCGCAGGCGTGGACCAACCTGCTTCGCGACGTCTTCGGCGTGCCGTGGACGTGTGCGCTTGAGGCGAAGGACCTGGCGCAGCCGGTCGCGCTGGCGGCCGAGCAGCCGCCTTCGGGCATCCTGGGCTCGC
>CANHFL010000004.1 GCA_947459855.1 Planctomycetaceae bacterium
AGGTCTGCAGCACGCCGGTGCGGAACTCGCCCTCGACGGGCGCCTGGTACGCCACGCGCACCGCGGCCAGCAGCTCGGCGCGCGTGTGCGCCGGCTCGATGATCCGGTCCACCCAGCCGCGGCTGGCCGCGTAGCGGATGTCCTGCTGCTCGCCGTAGCTCCTGGTGATCGCCTCCAGCAGCTGGGCACGCATGGCATCGTCGACCTTCTCGCCCTTGCGCTCGCGCGCGGCCAGGTCGATCTGCAGCAGCGTGTTCGCGGCCTGCGCCGCGCCCATCACGCTGCACTTCGCGTTGGGCCACGCCAGCGTCAGCAGCGGGTCGAACGCCCGGCCGCACATGGCGTAGTTGCCCGCGCCATAGCTGCCGCCGACGATCAGCACCAGCTTGGGCACGATGCAGTTCGACATCGCGTTCACCATCTTGGCACCCGCGCGGATGATGCCGCCCTGCTCGCTGTCGCGGCCGACCATGAAGCCCGTGGTGTCGTGCACGAAGAGCAGCGGGATGCGCCGCTGGTTGCAGTCCATGATGAAGCGCGCGGCCTTGTCGGCGCTGTCGTCGTAGATGACCGCGGGCATGTTGGTGGCGACGGACGGCCCGGCCTTGCCGCCGGCCATCTTCTTCTGCGTCAGCTTCTTCTGGTTGGCGACGATGCCGACCGGGAACCCACCGATGCGCGCGTACGCGCAGACCAGCGACCCGCCGAACTCGGCGCGGTACTCGTCCATGCTGCCGGCGTCGACGACGCACCGCAGCAGTTCGGCCATGTCGTACTGCTGGCCGGGCTCGCCACGGAACACGTCGGCGACCTCGGCGGGCGCGCGGGCCGGCTCGGCGGGCGCCTCGGGCGGCTGCGGCACGGCGGGCGCCGCGCGGTTCGCGGTCACCAGGCTGCGCAGGCGCGCGATGCAGGCCGGGTCGTCCTTCTCGCGGAAGTCGATGGTGCCCGAGATCTGCGCGTGCATCTGCGCGCCGCCCAGGTCCTCGCTCGAGACCTCCTGGCCGATCGCCGCCTTCACCAGCGCAGGGCCGGCCAGGTACAGGCCGCTGCCCTCGGTCATCAGCAGCGTGTCGCACAGCACGGGCAGGTAGCCGCCGCCCGCCACGCAGTTGCCCATGATCGCCGCGTACTGGGGGATGCCCTTCGCGCTGATCACGGCGTTGTTGCGGAAGATGCGGCCGAAGTCGTCGGTGTCGGGGAAGACGTCCTCCTGCAGCGGCAGGAACACGCCGGCGCTGTCCACCAGGTAGAGCAGCGGCAGCCGCGCGCGCTCGGCGATCACCTGCGCGCGGATGATCTTCTTGCAGGTCATCGGGAAGAACGCGCCGGCCTTCACGGTGGCATCGTTCGCGATGACCATCGCCTGGCGTCCCTGCACGGTGCCGATGCCGGTGACCACGCCCGCGGAAGGCGCGCCGCCGTACTCGCGGTACATGTTCCACGCAGCGAACAGCCCCAGCTCCGTGAACGCGGTGCCGGGGTCGCAGAGCCGCGCGATGCGCTCGCGCGCGGTCAGGCGGCCGTGGCGGTGCTGGCGCTCGATGCCGGCGGCGCCGCCGCCCTGCTCGATGCGGGCGGCCTCGGCGAGGAACTGGTCGGTCGCGGCCCGAAGGCCAGTGCTGGGTGCGGTGGTCGCGGACATGCGGACCCGAGAATACGCAGCCCGGGGGCCCCCGGCGCCCGTGGGGCTGTCCGGATAACGCCTCCTTCCGCCCGATTCGCCGAAGCCGCTTGAGCGGCCCCCGGGTTCCACTACACTGCGCGACTCAACTCACACGAAGGAAAGCACAGGAATCATGTCGATCTCCGCGACCAAGAAGGCCGCCGTCATCAGCGGCAACAAGCTCCACGCCACCGACTCGGGCTCGCCCGAAGTGCAGGTGGCCCTCCTCAGCGAGCGCATCGGCGCCCTGCAGGAGCACTTCAAGTCCAACCCGAAGGACCACCACGGTCGCCGCGGCCTGCTGCTCATGGTCGGCCGCCGCAACCGCCTGCTGTCCTACCTCGCGAACACCGACCGCGAGCGCTACCAGAGCCTCATCAAGCGACTCGGCCTGCGCAAGTGATGCGCGCGCCCCCGCCGACCCCCGGCGGGACAGGCATCGCGCAGCTTCGACAGGCCCCCGTGGCACCTGCGCCGTGACCCGTCCGTGACCGGAGGGACGGTCGCGGTCCATCCACACACAGACGAACGAACGAGAAAGAAAGAGAGAATCAGAATGTCCGAGACCACCACCAAGAAGCACGTCACCGTCCAGGCCGAGATCGGCGGGCGCACGATGCGCCTGGAGACCGGCAAGGTCGCCAAGCTCGCCAGCGGCGCCGTCGTCGCCACCTACGGCGACACCGTCGTCCTCTGCACCGCCGTCCGCGCCAACCCGCGCGCCGGCATCGACTTCTTCCCGCTGACCTGCGACTACCGCGAGCGCACCGCCGCCGCCGGCAAGTACCCGGGCGGCTTCAAGAAGCGCGAGGGCGCCCCGAGCGAGAAGGAAGTCCTCACCATGCGCATGATGGATCGCCCGATCCGTCCGCTCTTCCCCGAGGGCTTCATCGACGAGATCCAGCTGCAGTGCCTGGTGCTCAGCCATGACCAGCAGAACGACAGCGACGTCCTGGCCTGCAGCGGCGCGAGCGCCGCGCTCAGCCTGACCGACGCGCCGTTCCTGGGCCCGATCGCCACCGTGCGCGTCGGCCGCATCACCACCGAGCAGGGCGCGCAGTTCGTCGTCAACCCGACCGTGTCGCAGATGGAGTTCAGCGACCTGGAACTGGTGCTCTCCGGCCACAAGGACGGCATCAACATGATCGAGGTCGGCGCGCTCGAGATCGACGAGAAGTCGATGCTCGAGGCGATCACCTTCGGCTACGAGCACGGCATCAAGCCGATCCTGGCCCTCATCGACGAGCTCCGCACCAAGTGCGGCGCCCCGGCCGCCGCGATGGGCGCGCCGGCCCTGCCCTCCGACGAGGTGATGACGCTCGTCAAGGAGAAGGCGTACGACGCGATGAAGGAAGCCCGCAAGATCCCGGGCAAGCGCGACCGCAACGCGAAGGTCGACGAGATCAAGAAGTTCGTGCTCGACACGCACTTCGCGATGCCGACCGGCGACGTGTCCTTCGGCACGTGGCAGGCCGCCGACAAGCGCGCCAAGGAGGCCAAGGAGGCCCTGCGCATCCTCGAGAAGAAGATCACGCACGACCTGGTGTCCAACCACGGAATCCGCCCGGACGGCCGCGGCAAGGACCAGATCCGCAAGCTGGACATGGAGGTCGGCGTGCTCCCCCGCACGCACGGCAGCGCGTTCTTCCAGCGCGGCGAGACGCAGAGCATCGTGACCTGCACGCTCGGCACCAAGGGTGACCAGCAGATCGTCGACGGCCTGCTGCCCGAGTACGCCAAGCCCTTCTACCTCCACTACAACTTCCCGCCCTTCTGCACGGGTGAGGCCGGCCGCATCACCGGCCCCGGCCGCCGCGAGATCGGCCACGGCGCGCTCGCCGAGCGCAGCCTGGCGCCGATCCTGCCCCTGCCGGACCAGTTCCCGTACACCATCCGCCTGATCAGCGAGATCACCGAGTCGAACGGCTCGAGCTCGATGGCCAGCGTGTGCGGCGGCTGCCTGGCGATGATGGACGCGGGCGTGCCGATCACGGCCACCTGCGCCGGCATCAGCGTCGGCCGATTCACCTCCAGCGAGGGCAAGGTCGGCCACGTGATCGACATCATCGGCGAGGAAGACTTCTTCGGCGAGATGGACTTCAAGGTCAGCGGCACCCGCAGGGGCATCACCGGCATCCAGCTGGACCTGAAGGCCCGCGGCCTGGGCATCCCCGAGATCGTCGAGATCTTCGAGATCGCCCGCAAGGGTCGCCTGCACATCATCGACCAGATGGAGGCGGTCATCGCCGCGCCGCGCGCCGAGATGTCGAAGTGGGCGCCGCGCATCATCACCGTCCAGATCGACCCCGAGAAGATCGGCAAGCTCATCGGCCCGGGCGGCAAGACCATCCGCGGCATCCAGGAGCGCACCGGCTGCAAGATCGACGTCGAGGAGGATGGAACCGTCTTCATCGCGTCGACCGACGCTGCGAAGGGCGAGCAGGCCCGCGGCGAGGTCGAGGCGCTGGGCGCCGAGATCAAGGTCGGCACGATCTACGAGGGCAAGGTCATCTCGATCAAGGACTTCGGCGCCTTCATCGAGCTGGTCCCCGGCACCGACGGCATGTGCCACGTCTCGGAGCTGGCGCACGGCTTCGTCAAGACGGTGACCGAGGTCGTCAAGCTGGGCGACGTCGTCAAGGTCAAGGTCATCAACGTCGACGACAGCGGCCGCATCAAGCTCAGCCGCAAGGCGCTGCTCGAGGCCCCGCCGCGCGGCGAGGGCGATGACCGCGGCGGCGACCGTGGGCACCGCGGCGATCGCGGCGGCCGCGGCGGCGACCGTGGCCCGCGTGGCGACCGCGGCGACCGCCAGGACCGCGAGCCGGCCCAGGCCTGAACCAGCCCATCACAGGCACTCAACCTTCCGCCGCGGCCCGTGCCGCGGCGGCTTCCTTTTTGCACCCTCCGCGACAGACCCAGCGGCGCCGTAACCCCATGCAGGGCAACAACCTGCGGTCCACTCCCGGCGATTCCAGCCTGGGGGACCGGGAGAAGGCACGTCCGGACCCGGGTTTTCCCTTGCAAAGGCCCGGAAACAACCGCACAATGCGTTCAGATCCCATGATGTTCGGGATCCGGGCCGAGGCCGCGCACACCGATGGACGGTGGGCGGCACCGGGCCCAATCCCTCGGGAAGCCTCACGGAGCCCGCAAGACATGGCGACGACGCTCGAGAACATCGAAGGCCAGGTGAAGTGGTTCGATCCCCGCAAGGGTTTCGGCTTCATCGTCGGCCCCGAAGGCCAGGACATCTTTGTCCACTTCTCCGTGATTGACCAGGAGAGCGGCTTCCGCACGCTGAACGACGGCGAGCTCGTCGTCTACTCCGCGCAGCAGGGCCCGAAGGGCTGGGCGGCCACCAAGGCGCGCTCGCTCGTCCGCGTCCCCGCGGCCGGCGCCTGATCCCGTGAGCGGCCGCGCGTGAGTTCCGCGCCGCTCCCCATCGTCATCGCGACCCTCGTGGCGGTCGACGCGCTCCTCCTGGGAGCGCTCGCGTGGTGGCTCGTGCGTTCGCGAGCCCGCCGCATCGCCGAGGCCGAGCGCACCGCGGCGGGGCACGCGCGCAACGCCGAGATCGCGTCGATGACGCGCGGCCTGGCGCACGAGATCAAGAACCCGCTCTCCACGGTGGCGCTCAACGCGCAGCTGCTGCGCGAGGAGATCCTGGATTCGCCGCTGGACGATGCCGAGCGCGAGCGCATGACGCGCCGCGTCGATGCGCTGGCCCGAGAGGCCGGGCGCCTGCGCGACATCCTGAACGACTTCCTGCGCTACGCCGGCCGGATGCAGCTGGACCGTCGCCAGGCCGACGTCCGCGACGTGGCCGGCGAGCTGGGCGACTTCTTCATGCCGCAGGCCGAGCAGGCCGGGGTGCGCATGCGCATCCTGGCGGACGAGTCGCCGGTCGTCGCCGAGGTCGACCCCGCGCTGCTGAAGCAGGCCGTGCTCAACCTGATGCTGAACGCCGTGCAGTCGATGGAGTCGCTGCCCGCGGACCGCGCCCGCACGCTGGACGTCGCGGTGCGCCACGAGCCCGCCGAGGGCCGCGGCACGGCGGCGCGCGCCCCGCGCGCGGTGATCGAGGTGTCCGACACGGGCCCGGGCATCCCGCCGGATGCGCGCGCGCAGCTCTTCGAGCCCTACTTCACCACGAAGTCCGGCGGCAACGGACTTGGCCTGGCGGTGACGCGGCGCATCGTCGAGGCGCACGGCGGCACCGTCGAGGCGCTGGATGCCCCGGGCGGCGGCGCGCGCTTCCGCATCGAGCTCCCGCTGCGCGCGACCGCGGCGGCGTGACCGCCGCACGCGGACGCGCGCAGGACGCGATCAGTCCAGCCAGTCCTTGCGCTTGAGGCGCTCGGGAACGTACGTCTCGCTGACGTACGAGATGTCCTTGGTGATCAGCGACTCCACTTCCATCTTGAAGCCGTTCGCCAGCATCGCGTCGATCTCCTTCTGCCAGCCCCTGTGCCCCGCGAACCACGGGTAGGCCGCGATCTCCTTGGCGCGCTTGATGTCGTTCTCGGTGAGGTCGATCTTGACCGCGTCGTCCAGGCCGCACTCGCGGAAGTCCTTGGCGCGGATGCCCAGGAACTTCGCCTCGGGGATGGCCAGGCGGCTGCTCTCGAAGGCCAGCGAGATCGAGCCCTGCTTGATGACGCTGTAGATGTAGTGCCCCCACGGGTCGCAGTCCAGGACGCAGATGATGGGCAGCTTCAGCTCCTGGTTCAGGCGCTGCAGCAGCCGGCGGCAGCCGCGCGGCGGCTGGCCCGCGCCGTGGGTCAGGATGCAGTTGTGCTTCTCCCAGAAGCGGTCCTCGTTGAAGCGGTTCCAGACCGTGCCCTTCTCGACGTGCAGGACGAACTTCGCCTCGCACTTCTTGAACTGGATCACGTCGGGCTCGACGATCGACGGCAGCGCGTACCCGCCGGAGCCCATGCGCCGGCAGTCGATCTCGTCCCCCTTGTCGACGATGGTGATGTTGCCGACCATCGATCCGCGGTTCTCCGCGAAGATGTGCAGCTCCTCGCGCAGCGCCCCCAGCGCGACCTCGAGGTCCTCGAGGATCGGGTCGCTCTCGTCCTGCGTGTCGAACGTGTTCTCGCGCGTGCCCGCGACGGTGTGCTTCGCCTTGTAGAAGACGCCGCGGAGGCTGCTGGTCTTCTGCGCCTCGATCAGGTCCTTGATCGTGGACGAGTGCAGCATCGTCTGCATGAACTGCTTGGCGGTCTTCAGGTCGAAGAGCGGGCGCTCGGCGACGCCGTCGCCCATCTCGAGGATGCCGCGCTTCTTGTTCCAGATCGTGTTGCTCTTGGTGCGCGTGGGGATGTCGAGCTTCGGCTCCTTGCCCGCGAGCGAGTTGCGCGCGATGCGCGAGACGAGGTCGAAGATCTTCTGCGTGGTGGCGGCGTCGCGCTCCTTGATGCTGCGCGTGCCCTGCTTGCCCTTGGCCATGTGCGTGCCTCGCTTTCCGTGCGTGGTTCGGTCGTGGTTCAGAAGAGGCCCGGGCCGTCGGGCTTGGCCTTGCGGCCGGCCGCCTTCGCGGCGCGGGCGCGGAGTTCCTCGCGGGCGGCGTCGACCTTCGCGGGCCTCGCCGTGCGGGCCGGGGCGTCGGCCGCGGCCTTGGTGCCCTTGCCGGCGGGCGCCTTGCCGCCGCGCGTGCGCTTCGCCGGTTCGGCCTCGGGCGGCGCCGCCACGGCCGGGGGCAGGCCGCCGGAGATCGGGGCGATCGCGTCCGGGACGACGATCACGCCCTCCTCGTCCATCGGCTCGTCCTTCACCACCTTGCCGTCCTCGTCCAGCACCTGGTCGGCCACCGCGGTGCGCGCGCGGGCCTGCTCCAGGAGCGCCGCGTAGATCTTCTTCGGGTCGTCGCCGGTGATGGCGTTGATGGCCTTGGAGATCTCGCCGATGTAGCGCTCGAAGACGTCACGGCGCTCGCCCTCGCGGCGCATCTTCTGGCGCTTGCGGAGATACGTGCCCAGCTTGCGACCGCACTCCATGAGCGCCAGCTTCATCTCCTTGCGGATCTCGTCGTAGTCGGCGATCGCCTCCTTGCTCTCGCTGGTGAACGGGACCCACACGCTGGCCATGTGGATCATGATCACCAGCGGCCCCACGGGCAGGCCGCCGCGCGGATGCTGGAGGTTGTAGTTCTTCCACGGGGTCTCGGTGACCGCCTTGAAGCTGGAGCACGCGCTCTGCTGGAAGAGCAGCGGCACGCGGTTCGCGAAGCGGATGACGCGCGCGGCCTCGTCGCCGGGCAGCTCCCCGCCGAACGCGATCGCGGCCTCGATCTGGAACGGGCGGCCGCGGTAGACCTCGGCCGAGCGGCTGGACGCGGAGTAGAACTCGGCGCGCACGCCCTTCAGCATGCCGGCCAGCAGCTGGCGCACGCCGATCGGCGCCAGGCAGTCGGTGGGCGGCGGGGCCAGCTTGGCGTCCTGGAAGACCTTGTAGAGCTTCTCGGCCTGCGGGGGCTCGATGTCGCCGGCCTTGGCGCGGCTCGACACGCCGATCGCCTCGCACATCTGGCTGGCGGTCGACGCGCTGACGCGGCAGAAGCGCTCCTGCAGGAAGTTGTAGAGCGTGCCGCCCTTCTCGGCCAGCTCGTAGTCCTTCAGCATCTGCAGCAGGATGCCCAGCTCGATGCCCTTCGGGTGCGGCTGGATCTCCTTCGTCTCGGGCGGCAGTTCCTGCACGCCGCGCGGGTAGACGATCACGCCGTTGGTCTCGGTGGTCACCTTCGCCTTGGCGGCGGCGCCGGCCTCGGCCACGGCCAGCACGTCGGGCTCCTCGTCCTCGGTGACGCGCGAGGGCGGCACGAAGACGATCCGCGCGTGCGGGTTGGCGATGGCGGTGAGTTCCAGGAACTCGTCCACGCTGCCGCGGCCGCGCTGGTACTTGCCGTCCAGCTCGATGCTGACGCTGGTGCCGGTGGGGAACTCCTCGGACGTCAGGAACCCGCCCTGCTCCGCCAGCGCGCGCGTGCCGGAACTGAGTTCGCGGAAGCGCACCGGCGGGAACTCCTTGACCTCCTTGTCGAAGGTGACCTCGGCGCGGTTGGTCTTCGTGTTCATCGCCAGCTCGATGTGGTGCGTCGGCTGGCCGGCCTTGGGCTTCGTGAAGATGGTCATCGGGCGGCCCGTGGTGATCAGGCCGTACATGCCCGCCGCGCTGATGCCGATGCCCTGCTGGCCACGGCTCATCTTCAGGCGGTGGAACTTGGAGCCGTAGAGCAGGCGGCCGAAGATGTTCTCGACCTGCTTGCGCACGATGCCCGGGCCGTTGTCGATCACGGTGACGCGGTAGCGGCTGCTCTTGGCGGTGGCCGGGCGGTTGGGCTCGAGGTCCTCGACGATGACCGCGATCTCCGGCAGGATGCCGGCTTCCTCGCAGGCGTCGAGCGAGTTGTCGACGGCCTCCTTGATCGTGGTCAGCATCGCCTTGCGCGGGTTGTCGAACCCGAGCAGGTGGCGGTTCTTGGCGAAGAACTCGCTGACGGAGATGTCGCGCTGGCGCGCGGCCATCGCCTCGGCGTCCACCCGGGGGGCGGTCTTCTTCTTGCGGGGTTCAGCCGTTGCGGCTTCCTTGGCTGCCATCTGGCCTCCTTGCGTCAACTCAGGCGGGCATGGCGGCCCGCCGCGGGCGGCGCACCCTCCTTGGGGCGCCGGGCCGCGTACGGTAGCAGGATCGGCCGAAAGGCCCGGCGATCAGGCCATTTTCGCTATACTCGCCCCCTTACCCCCAACCGGAGACACCCCATGGAAACCAGCCTGATCATCCTCAAGCCCGACGCCGTCCAGCGCGGCCTCATGGGCCGCATCATCAGCCGCTTCGAAGAGAAGGGCCTGCAGATCGTCGGCGCCAAGCTCATGCAGATCACCCCGGAGCTGGCCGCCCAGCACTACAAGGACCACGCCTCGAAGGGCTTCTACCCCGGCCTGGTCAAGTTCATGACCTCCAGCCCGGTCCTGGTGCTGGCCATCCGCGGCAACGGCGCGATCGCCATCTGCCGCAGCATGATGGGCGCGACCTTCGGCTCCAAGGCAGCCGGCGGCACGATCCGCGGCGATTTCGGCGTCTCGAACAGCTTCAACCTGATCCACGGCTCGGACGGCCCCGAGGCCGCCGCCCGCGAGCTGGGCCTGTTCTTCAAGGCCGGCGAGGTGCTGGACTGGAAGCGCGCCGGCGACGCCTGGATCTACGACCTGTCCAGCGGCACGCCGGAGTGACCCCGGCCGAACCGCGGCTCCCGTGAACCTGCCGATCGCCCCTCCCAGCGAGGGGCGATCGCGCTTTTGGGGGACCCGTCCCGTGGCAGCCGCCCGGCCGGCTGGCGTATCGATGCGCACCCGAACCCGATGCCGGCCCGGGCCACCCTCGATGTCCATGAGTATGGGGGCTCGTGTTGGGTCACCCCATCACCCGACCACGGAGGAGTGTCTTATAACTCGTTCAATCTCGTCTGAATCTGAATCGAACGACCCGCGAAGAGAGTCGTACCTCTTGCCGGAGATCACCCCCGCCATGCCCACCACGATCCGAAAGCCCATGCCTCGCCTGAGCCTGTCGGCCGCCGAACGGGCCACGATCGCCGAGATCCTGGCCGAGCCCGTGGAGTTCATGGACCACCCCGACTTCCACAAGGCGGGCGCCGAGAAGCGCATCTTCGAAGATGCCCCGACGGTGCCGCTGCCGGACGTCGGCTGGTACCGCCCGCTGATGGACGACGTGACCGGCAAGGCCGACGCACAGCCCCGGCGCGCCAGCAGCGTGCTGCTGACGGCCGCGCAGGAGCGCGTGATCTTCATGCAGTTCAACTTCGCCCGCTGGCGCATGAACGTGCTTCGCAAGCGCGTCGGCGCACGCGTGCCGGACGCCGCGACCGCGCACGACCTGCTGCGCTGGCACCGCACCGCGAAGCGCCTGCGCGAGCAGATCGCCGAGACGAACCTGGCGCTGGTGCTGGCGATGGCCAAGCGCGTGCGCATCGGCGAGAACGAGTTCGGCGACCTGATCAGCGAGGGCAACATGGCCCTCATGCGCTCGGTCGACAAGTTCGACTGCGGGCGCGGCTTCAAGTTCAGCACCTACGCCTGCCGCGCGATCCTGAAGGCGTTCAGCCGCCATGGAATCAAGCTGGCGAAGCACCGGCAGCGGTTCCCCACGGAGTTCGACCCGGAGCTCGAGCGGTCGAACCACTCCGAGATGCGCCGGGAGACGGCCCGGCAGGAGAGCGCGGCGGAGCTGCGCTTCATCGTCGAGTCGAACCGCGCCGAGCTGAGCGACGTCGAGCGCGAGGTGATCGAGCAGCGCTTCGGGCTGGACCGTCCGTTCATCGACCGCCAGCCCACGCTGGAGCAGGTCGGCCGCACGATGGGCGTGACCAAGGAGCGCGTGCGCCAGATCCAGAACCGGGCGCTCGAGAAGATCCGCCTGGCCATCGAGGGCGTCAAGCACCCGTCTGAGGTCGTCGACGCCCGCACGAGCGTCAACTGACGCCGCGAACGGCGCGCCGCCGCCGGATCACCCCGCCCGGCGAGCGGCGCGCCATGCCATGGCGGCGATCGTCGCGGTCACGCCGGCGTGCAGGCACGCGAACAGCACGATGACGGACGAGTAGTCCCGGTAGGTCGGCTCGCCCGGGCCGCCCAGCGCGGAGACCAGCACGATCGAGAGCGTGGTGCCGGCGAAGAAGCCCAGGTCGCCCGCCGCGCGGAACGAGCCGAGCGCGACCGTGGAACCGCCGCTCTCGGCGGCCAGCGCCAGCGAACTGGCGAAGAGCGCGGCCGCGGAGAGCCCCACCGCCACCATCGCGACGGCCAGCATCGCCTGGCTGCCCGCCGCGAACGGGATGCACGCGAACGCCACCGCGTAGCCGGCGCCCGCCACCAGCCGGACGCGGAGGCTTCCCACGCGGTCGCAGAGCGCTCCGGCGGGTCCCGTGCCGATCGCCATGAGGAGGAGCGGCAGGCCGATCAGCCACCCGCGCTGCCCCGACGTGTAGCCCAGGAAGCCGGCGAGCACGATCGGAAGCGTGCCCGTGATCAGTCCGCCCGTCGCACGGTCGACGAAGGCCATCGCGCAGCTCCACGCGAAGGGCCGTGGGCGGTCATCGAGCGCGCCGTGGGGGACCGCGCCGGCGTGCGACTCGCCGGTGGCCGCGGCGGGAGATGCCTCGGGCTCGCGCGCCTCGACGTCGGTGAGGACGCGCCGCGCCACGAACGCGCCGAAGGCGACCAGCACGCCCGCCAGCGCCGAGACGCCGAAGACGGCCATGGCCACGTCGCCGGACGATGCCGGGTCGGCGCCCGAGCGCTGCGCGGCGGCGATGCCGCCGACCACCGCGCCGCCGCCAAGTCCCAGCAGGAGCGGCGTGGACGCGTAGCCCAGGCCGCGCGCCGCGTGGGCACCGCTCTGCCGCCGCACCAGGTCGAACAGCGCCGCGAAGACCACCACGTCGGTGACGCCCTCGATGCCCCGGACCACCAGGCTCGGCACGAAACCGATCGGGGCGGCCAGCACGACCAGCAGGGCCGCGTCCAGGAGCGACGCCGCCACCAGGATCGCGACCGCGCCCATCCGCCGGCGGGCCCAGACCAGCGCGGGGATCGCAAGCAGCGCACCCACCAGGTTGAAGGCCATGAAGACCTGCGCCTGGCGGGCCGAGACGCCGTACCGGTCGACGAACAGTTCCTTGAGCACCGGCGCCGCCATCGTGTCGGGCATGGCCGACAGGAAGAGCAGGATCGAGAGGAACAACGAGCCGGAGAGGCGGCGCACGGCACGAAGCCTATCCGTGCGACGGCTACACTTCCCGGCCCCGCAGGGCGCCGCATGGGCGGCGGCAGGCGGGCCACGAGGGCACCCCACCATGGCCGTGAACAAGGTCTATCCCGACGCGACCGCCGCACTCCAGGGAGTCGTCCGGGACGGCATGACCGTCGCCCTCGGCGGCTTCGGCCTATGCGGCATCCCGGAATCGCTGATCCTGGCGCTGCGCGACTCGGGCGCCACCGGCCTGACCTGCGTCTCGAACAACGCCGGCGTGGACGACTGGGGCCTGGGCCTGCTGCTCAAGACCCGGCAGATCCGCAAGATGATCTCGAGCTACGTCGGCGAGAATGCGGAATTCGAGCGGCAGTTCATGAGCGGCGAGCTGGAACTGGAGTTCACGCCGCAGGGCACGCTGGCCGAGCGCATGCGCGCCGGCGGCGCCGGGATCGCGGGCTTCTACACCAAGACGGGCGTCGGGACGGTGGTCGCCGAGGGCAAGCCGCACGCGGACTTCGACGGCGAGACCTTCGTGCTGGAGCGCGGGATCCGCGCCGACCTCTCGCTGGTCCACGCCTGGAAGGCCGACCGCGCCGGCAACCTGGTGTTCCGCAAGACGGCCCGCAACTTCAACCCGATGGCAGCGACCTGCGGCAAGGTCACCGTGGCCGAGGTCGAGGAACTGGTTGAGACCGGCTCCATCGACCCGGACCAGGTCCACGTTCCCGGCATCTACGTGCACCGGATCGTGGTCGGGACGCCGCAGAAGCGCATCGAGCAGCGGACCGTGACCCCGGGCTGATCGGCGGAACGTCCGGATCGAGTTATTGTGCCGTTCGGGATTGAACCGGCCCCGGTCGGGCCACGTCCGGACCGATTGCTTGCGATAGTCGGCCTGCTCGCGCGTTCGGCCCTCGCGGCGCCCCGCCGCGGGAACCCCCGCGCAGGGCCACAATTGCGGTTCACGGCCCGCGGGCCGGCGACGAACCGATGATGGAGAGACAGTCACCCATGCACCACGCCACCGCAACGCTCACCTGCAGCCCACTCGCCCGCCGTGCGCGGCTTGCCCTCGGCGCCCTCGTCGTCGCAGCGGCCGCGTTCACGGCCGTCCCCGCGCACGCCCAGTTCGGCGGCCGCGCCAGCTTCGCCGGCGCCTTCCAGCCCGACATCATGCAGCGCGACCTTCCGCTGATGGTCCAGACGCTGGGCCTGGAGGACTGGCAGCGCCCCGTCGTCGAGACGCTGCTGGACGACTACGTGTCGAACTTCAACGCCGGCGTCGAGGCCGCCAAGGAACGGATGAAGAGCGCCTCGGCGGAGGGCGCCAAGGCCGCCCCCGGCAACAGCGACGCCATCCTGCAGAAGGTGATGGAGCAGCTCTCGTCCTGGCGCACCGAGAAGGACCGCATGCTGGACAAGTTCGTCGCCGACCTGCGCAGCCAGCTGGGCGACCAGCAGATGGAGCGCTGGCCCGTCTTCGAACGCGCACTGCGGCGCGAACGCGACCTGCCGGACGGCGACATCTCGGGCGAGAGCGTGAACCTCTGGTCGGTCCTGGCTCACATGCAGCTGGGCGCCTCCGACCAGGAGAACGTCCGCCCCGCGCTGCAGGCCTACGAGCTGGCGCTGGACACCGCGCTGGTCACCCGCACCCGCAAGATGGCCGAGCTGGAGAACGAGCTGCGCGACGCGATGCTGACGATGGACTACGAGCGCGGCGCCGCCGTGCAGGACCGCATCATGGCGCTGCGCGTGCAGGTGCGGGCCGCGAACGACGCGGGCATCGACACCATCGCCGCGGCGCTCGGCGCGCGCGGCGACGAGTTCCGCCGCATGGCGCTGGAGGCCGGTTACCCCGACGCCTACCGCAAGCACCCGCTGTTCCAGCTGATGGACACGGTCTCGAAGCTCGGCTCGCTGACTCCCGACCAGGCGCAGCAGATCGAGTCCCTGCGCGCGGAGTTCGAGGTGGCGTGCCGCGACATGAGCGGCCGCTTCTACGAGATGCTGCGCGCCGAGGAGCCGAAGG
>CANHFL010000005.1 GCA_947459855.1 Planctomycetaceae bacterium
CCCGGATGCGGTCGACCGCGGCCAGGAGTTCCGGCGAGCGGTCGGGGCCGAAGCTGTCGTCGGGAAGGAAGACACGCCAGTCGCTCACGTCGCCGCGCGGGATGCGCACGGTGTCGCCGGCGTGCATGTCCTGGCGCGTGACGGGGTCGTCGACCAGCGCGGCCTCGACGGTGTCGCCGTCGAAGCGGTGCACCACGAACCACCCCTGTTCGCGGCGGTCGTGCTCGTCGGCGCCGCCCACGGGCGCCTGCACGTGGAAGGCGCTGTCGGCCAGCGCATGCACCGCGGCGTCCTGCGCGCGGCGGACGCTGGCGAACGCGGTGGCGAACGCGGGCCACGTGCGCTGCGCGCGGCGCTCGCTGGCCTCGGCGGCGTGCTCGCTGGCGTAGAGCACCACGCGGCCGGTCTCCATGCGCTCGACCAGCGTGCGCGGCCACGTCCAGATCGGCTTGAACTTGCCTTCCTTCTCCGGGGCGCAGATGACGGCGCGCACGCCCATCAGCGAGCCGTCGCCGTCCTCGCGGGCCACCTCGCGGAAGGCGCGCGAGCCGGGCACCTCGTCGGGCACGAACTGCGCGACTCGCTCCCACGGCACCAGCGCGACGTACGCGTCGGGGCCGACCTCGAGCGGCTCCTCGGGCGCCGGCGGCGCTTCCTCCAGCAGCAGGCTCGCGACGTGGTTCATCAGCACCGCCGCGGGCTGCGAGAGGTTGCCGGGAACCTCGAGCATCTCCAGCTCGGGCACGCCGCAGCGCGCCAGGCCGGTGGTGAACAGCATCATCGGGGCCTTCTCGTCCTCGGTCGTCGTCACTGCAGTGATCGACCACAGGTGCTCGTCGTTCGGCACGGCGTCGGAGACCAGGAACTGCTGTTCCAGCTCGGCGCGCGGGAAGCGGCGCGCGGTGGTCACGTCCAGGATGCCCGCGACGTCCGGCATCGCGCCGGCGATCATCGCCATCACGTGGAAGTACTCGGCGTGCGCCTCGCCGGGCTCCAGCACGGTCTGCACGCCGATCACCCACTTGCACGCGGCCATCGCGGAGTCGGGCAGCTGGCCGGCGTCGGCCTGCACGGCGCGCTCGGTCCAGAAGACCACGGGCGCCAGGATGCCGGGGATCTTGGCGACGAACGCCCAGAGCATGCCCTCGTCGGGCTCGGGCTGCGCGGCGTCGACGTCCAGCTCCCGGCCGACCCAGCCGGCGATCGCGTTGCCGACCTCCTCGCGGGTGGGCGGCTCGGGGTGCGGCCAGAAGGCCACCCATGCGCTGGGGACCAGGGTGGGCAGCTCCCACGCGCGCTCGTCGTTGGGCAGGTCGGTGCCGGGCTGGCGCTCGTGGCCGGGCCGCTGCTCGTCGCCGGGCGTGGGCTCGTCGGCGGGCTGTTCGTCGGGTTCGGCCATCGGTCGGTGCATCGTAGGGCCACGGGCGGCTGAAGTAGCATCGCACCCCCATGTCCGCCCAGAACGAGACGCCGTTCCGCTACACCGCCGCCGTCGCCGAGGAACTGGAGACGCGCTGGCAGGCCGCATGGGAGGCCGGGAACGCGTACCGGCAGCCGAACCCCGGCGAGCCCGGCTTCGACGGATCCAAGCCGAAGTTCTACTGCCTGGACATGTTCCCCTACCCGTCGGGCGCGGGGCTCCACGTGGGCCACCCCGAGGGCTACACCGCCACCGACATCCTGTGCCGCTACAAGCGCGCGAAGGGCTTCAACGTCCTGCACCCGATGGGCTGGGACGCGTTCGGCCTGCCCGCCGAGCAGTACGCCATCCAGACCGGCGTGCACCCCGAGGTGACGACGAAGAAGGCGATCGACAACTTCCGCCGCCAGCTCAAGCGCTTCGGCTTCAGCTACGACTGGTCGCGCGAGTTCGCGACGATCGACCCCGAGTACTACCGCTGGACGCAGTGGATCTGGCTGCTGGCCTACGGCAGCTGGTTCGACCCGAAGGCGAACGCGGCGCGGCCGATCGCGGAGCTCGAGGCGGCGCTGGCGAAGGAGGACCGGGCGATCGCGGTGGGCGGCGCCACGAAGAAGTGGAGCGCCTGCACGAAGCGCGAGCGGCAGGCGTACCTGGACGGCTTCCGCCTGGCGTACATCGGCACGCAGACCGTCAATTGGTGCCCGAAGCTGGGCACCGTGCTGGCGAACGAGGAAGTGATCGACGGCCGCAGCGAGCGCGGCGGGTTCCCCGTGGTGCGCATGCCGCTGCGGCAGTGGATGTTCCGCATCACCGCGTACGCCGACCGGCTGATCTCCGACCTGGCGCTGATCGACTGGCCCGAGAGCACGCGCACGATGCAGGCCGAGTGGATCGGTCGCAGCGAGGGCGCCGAGATCCGCTTCGCGGTGGACGGCGAGTCCGAGCCGCTGACCGTGTTCACCACGCGCCCGGACACGCTCTTCGGCGCGACGTACATGGTGGTCGCGCCCGAGCACCCCCTGGTGACGCACGCGATCGCGCGCGGCGAGGGCGGCGCGGACGCGGCGCGCCTGGCGGAATACGTGGCGTGGGCGAAGAACCGCGCGGACATCGACCGTCAGGAGGCGAAGAAGAAGACCGGCGTGCCGACCGGCCTGTTCGCGGTGAACCCCGCGACGGGCGCGCGTATCCCGGTGTGGACGGCCGACTACGTGCTGATGGGCTACGGCACCGGCGCGATCATGGCCGTGCCCGCGCACGACGAGCGCGACTTCGAGTTCGCCAAGGCCTTCGACCTGCCCGTGGTGCAGGTGGTCGAGATCGCCGGCACGCCGTGGACCGGCGAGGCCGCCACGTGCGGCGAGGGCCGCGCGGTGCACAGCGCGAACGCGGCGACGGGGCTGGCGATCGACGGCCTGGCGACGGCGGACGCGAAGCGCGCGGTGATCGCGTGGCTCGAGGCGAAGGGCATCGGCCGCCTGCGCGTGAACTACCGCCTGCGCGACTGGCTGTTCAGCCGCCAGCGCTACTGGGGCGAGCCGTTCCCGGTGGTGTTCGACGCCGAGGGCTGCCACTGGCCGGTCTCGAACGCGGCGCTGCCAGTCGTGCTGCCGGCGCTGGCCGACTACAAGCCGGTGGAGAGCGACACACCGCAGCCGCCGCTGGCGAAGGCGCGCGAGTGGGTGCACACGACGGCCGGCGAGGCTGGCGTGGACCCCGCGCTGCTGCCGCCGGGCACGCCCGTCGTGCGCGAGACGAACACCATGCCGGGCTGGGCCGGCAGCTGCTGGTACTACCTGCGCTATTGCTCGCCGCACGACTCGGGGCACTTCGTGGCGCCCGAGGCGGAACGGTACTGGATGGTGTCCAGGAAGAAGAGCGGAGAGCCGCATGCGGGCGGCGTGGACCTCTACGTCGGCGGCGCGGAGCACGCGGTGCTGCACCTGCTGTACGCGCGGTTCTGGCACAAGGTGCTGTTCGACCTGGGGCAGGTGAGCACGCCCGAGCCGATGGGCAAGCTGTTCCACCAGGGGTTGATCACCAGCCACGCGTTCCAGCGCGAGGACGGCGGCCTGGTGCCGGTGGACGAGGTGGAGGAGCGCGGCGAGGGCCAGTTCTTCGAGAAGGCCGGCGGCGCGAAGGTCGCGAAGATCATCGCGAAGATGTCGAAGAGCCTGCGCAACGTGGTGAACCCGGACGACGTGATCGCCGAGTACGGCGCGGACACGTTCCGGCTCTACGAGATGTACATGGGGCCGCTCGAGGCGTCGAAGCCGTGGAACACGCGCGACATCGTGGGCGTGTTCCGCTTCCTGCAGCGCGCGTGGCGACTGGCGGTGGACGAGCGGACGGGCGCGGTGCTGTGCGCGGCGCACGCGGACCCGAAGCTCGAGAAGCAGCTGCACCGGATGGTCGCGAAGGTCGGGCAGGACATCGAGTCGCTCGGCTTCAACACGGCGATCGCGGCGATGATCGAGCTGGTGAACGCGGCGACGCGGCCGACCGAGATGGCGGACCCCGCGCAGGGCGGCCTGACGCGCGACCAGCTGGGGCGCTTCGTGTGCGTGCTGGCGCCGTTCGCGCCGCACATGGCCGAGGAGCTGTGGAGCAGGCTGGGCTTCGAGGGCAGCGTGACCGCCGCGGCGTGGCCGGCATACGACCCGGCGATGCTGGTGGACGACGAGGTCGAGATCGCGGTGCAGGTGCAGGGCAAGGTGCGCGCGCGCATCATGGTCCCCGCGAAGGCGCCGCCCGCCGAGGTCGAGGCGCTGACGCTCGCGCACCCGGACGTGATCCCGCACCTGGCCGGCAAGCAGCCGAAGAAGGTGATCGTGGTGCCGGGGCGGATGGTGAACGTGGTCGTGTAGGACGGAACCCGGTTGACCGGGTTGGCCCTGATTCCCGGGTTCACCCGCCCGCTACCCGTGTTTGCACGTGGCGCGAACGAGCGCCCATGCGGGCGCCCCCCTGCGAAACAGCCGTGGAATCCGCTGCGGCTCCAATCGGCCCCGAACATGACCGCATGGGCCACCGTCCACGTGTCATCGTCCCAGGGTTCCCTTACCACGTCACTCACCGCGCCAACCACCGTTCGCCGATCTTCACCACCGACCGGCAGCGCGCGACCTACGTGTCGATCATGCTCCGATGGCAGGCGCGTTGCGGCGTGAAGGTTGCGGCCTTCGTGATCATGCCGAATCATGTTCACTTCATCGTCGTCTGCCCGACCGAGAATGCCCTGTCGAACTGGATCCGAAACGGCCATCGCGAGTATTCGCTCTGGCTGAACACGGAAGCGGGCACTTCCGGGCAGAACTGGGAGGGGCGCTACTACTCGGTGTTGATGGACGAGCGACACTGTCTGAACGCGCTCCGCTACGTCGAACAGAACCCCGTACGCGCCGGGATCGTGGAACTGCCTTGGGAGTGGCATTGGTCAAGTGCGGCCTGGCACACCGGGATGGGGCCGCGGCCGGAACTCATCAACCTCGATCTCCGCTCGCCCGGCACGACTCCCGCCGAGTGGCGAGGATTCATCCAGGAACGCGAGGGAGAGGCCTTCGGGATCGCCCTGCGCGAGTGCCAAGGCACGGGCAAGCCCTTCGCGGACGAGGCGTGGATCCGCCGGATGGAGAAGGAACACCAACTACGGATGGCGCAGGGCTCGCAACGAAGGACAGATGTCGCGAATCCGTAGCACGTCCCGTGCAGGCGCGGGACTTGGGCGGGCAGACCCGGTCAACCGGGTTCCGTCCTACTTCCTCTCGCCCAGGTACTTCAGTGCTTCGCCGACGACGTAGAAGCTTCCCGTCACGCAGATGAGGTCCTCGCGGCTGACCGCGCGGATCGCCATCTCGATGGCCTCGGGGACGCTGCGGGCGATCTGGCTCATCTTGCCGCTGCGCTCCTGGAAGAGCTTCTGCAGGTCCTCCGGGCTGGCGGCGCGCGGCGTGGTCGCGGCACGGGTGAAGATCACCTTGTCCGCGCCCAGGTTGACCTTGTCGATCATCTCGCCGATGTCCTTGTCCGCGCAGCAGCCGAAGATGCACACCATGCTGTCGTACGGCACGTGCGCACCGACGCAGCGCATCAGGGCGTTCATCGCGCTGGGGTTGTGCGCGCCGTCGCACAGGATGCGTGGGCGCGAGGAGACCAGCTCCATGCGGCCCGGCACCTTGGTCGCGGCAAGTCCGGCGGTCAGCTTGTCGTCGGGCACCTCGAATCCGAAGCCCTTCAGGACGTCGATCGCCGCCAGCGCCAGGCCGCAGTTGGCCGCCTGGTGCTCGCCCGGCATCGGCACCGGTACGTGCTCCAGCCGGCTGGTCTTGGTGTACATGCAGACGCGCGTATGCGGCCCCAGGTCGGGCGTCACGCAGAAGCGGCTGCTGAACTCGATGTCCTTGTTGACGATGCGCAGGTCCGCGCCGACCTCGGCGGCGACCTCGCGCATCACTGCGTCGACCTCGGGGTCCTGCTCGAAGAACAGCGCGGGTACGCCCTTCTTGAAGATGCCCGCCTTCTCGCGCGCGATCAGCTGCTTGGTCGCACCCAGCAGCTTCGTGTGGTCCAGGTCGATGCCCGTGATGATGCTCACGAGCGGCGTGATGACGTTGGTCGAGTCCAGGCGACCGCCCAGGCCGACCTCGATCACCGCGATGTCGACGGCCTTCTCGGCGAAGTGGCAGAACCCGGCCGCGGTCATGATCTCGAAGAACGTCGGCTGCTCGCCGATCTTCTCGGCGGCCTTCGCGACCTCGCGGACCGTCTCGACGAACTCGGTCTTCGCGATCAGGTGGCCGTCGATCTGGATGCGCTCCCGGATGTCGATGAGGTGCGGGCTGGTGTAGACGCCCGTCGCGTAGCCGGCGGCGCGCAGCATCGACGACACCATCGTGACGGTGCTGCCCTTGCCGTTGGTGCCGGCCACGTGCACGGTCTTGACCTTCTCGTGCGGGTTGCCGAGCGCCGCCAGCAGCTTGCGCATGCGGTCGAGCTTGAACGTCTGCTCGCCGTACTTCACGCTGCGGGCGCGCTCGAAGTCGGGCCGAGCGGCCAGGTAGCGCATCGCGGCGTTGAGCGTGGTGATCTCGGCGGCCTTCGGCGGCTCGGGGACCGCGATCGGCTTCGGCTCGGCTACGGCGGCGGCCTTCGACGGCACGGCGGGCTTGGTCGCGGCGGCCGGCTTGGCCGCGGACGCCACCTTCGCGGGCGCGGACGGCTTGGCAGCCACGGCAGGCTTCGCGGCCGTCACCGGCTTGGCGACAACCACGGGCTTCGCAACCGCCACGGGCCTCGCACCCGCCACGGGCTTCGCGGCCACCGTCGACCTGGCAGCGGACGGCGCGCCCTTCGCGGGCACCACGACCTTCGCCGGAGCCGCGGACTTGGCGGCGGGCTTCGCGGCGACCGCCGCGCCCTTCCCGCCGGTTCCGGACTTCGACTTGGTGCCTTGGGGGGCACTCTTGACCGCTGCGGACGACTTCTTCGAACCCGCGCCAGTGGCGCGCGTGGTGGTCACCTTGGCCATAGACGGAGCAGTCTAACGAAACCGCGTCGAAAACGCGAACTTTCACTCGTAACGACGTGTGGGACAGCGACTTACGACCGTCCCGACGCTCGCCGTCTCAGCGCCACTCGTGCCGCGGATACCGCCGCTTCAGTTCCTTCTTCACCTCGGGGTAAAGCCTCTCCCAGAAGCCGGGCAGATCCTCGGTCACCTGCACCGGCCGGTAGTTCGGACCAAGCAGTTCCAGCACCACCTTCACGCGCCCGCCGGCCACCATCGGGTGCCCGGGGAAGTCGTAGAAGTCCTGGATCTTCGCGCGTCCCCGAGGCGGCTTGCCCTCGGCGTACTCCAGCTTCATGCGCCACCCCTTCGGCAGGGCGATCGCGGCCGGCGCCATCTTCTCGACGAACTGCACCTGGTCCCAGTCGAGCGCGTTGCGCAGGATGTCGAGCACCGGCCGGGCGTCCAGGTCGGACGCGCGCGCGCAACCGTCGGCGATCTCGGCGGCCAGCACGCCCATGTCGTCGGCGTCGTACGCGATCAGCGTCCGCTCGGGGAACCACGCCGCCACGCACCGGACGCGCGCGATCCACTGGTCGACGTCCTCGGTCCACGACGCGGGCTTCAGCTCGCCGCTTGCCACCCGAGCCGCCAGCTCGTCCTTCGCAGCGGCCTTCGCCTCGCGTCCGCGCAGGGGCCGCACGATCGTGTCGAACACGATGCCGTCGAACGACCGCTCCTCGAATTCGGCCGCCGCGCCCAGCTGGTCGGAGAAACGCGTCTCGACCGTCGTGCGGAGGCGGTCCGGCATCGCGCGCTCGACCCATGCGACGTCGAGCGGCGTGACCATGCCGAGCGACTGGTGCACCTGGTCGCCGCGCCCGCCCTCGCGGACCTCGAGCGCCAGCACGAAGCCGGCGCCCCGCTGCACGCTGCCCGCGTCGATGCTGACCTTGCGGCGGCCCGGCATCGCGCAGTGCGGGCGCTGCGCGTCCATGCGCCAGCCGACATGGTCGCCGAACCCCGCGAGCAGCGCGCGCGAGACGCGCTCGAACTCGCCGCCCGCGCGGTCGTCGGCAGCGGCCGGGTCGCCGCCGCGCGCGCTCAGCGCGTCGCCGCCCTCCCCCGCCGCGTCGCGCGCCGCGCGCTCCAGGTCGCGCGCCGCGGCGGCCACCTCGCGGCACGCGCCGAGCGAGGCCTCGACGCCCTCGTGGCGCGCGCTGCGGAACCCGCCCGCCTCGACGCGGCGCAGCAGCTCCTCGCGCGCGCCGATGTCGCTCGGCGGCTCGCCGTCGGGCGTCAGCCGCACCAGCTGCGCGGGGCCGGCCTCCAGCACGACGTCTCGCTCGGCGGCGATCGCGCACCACCGCGCCGCGCGGCCCAGCACGCCCAGGCGCTCGGCCTCGACCAGCACGCGCGCCAGCCGCGGGTGCGCCGGCACGCGCGCGAGCGCCCGCCCCATCGTCGTGATCGCTCCGGCGGCGTCCAGCGCGCCCAGGCGCCCCAGCACATCGCGGGCGCGCGCGACCGCATCGCCCTCCGGCGCATCCAGCCACGGGAACCGCTCGAACGGCCCCAGGCCCATCGACTCGACCATCAGCATCGGCTCCGCCAGGTCGATCCGCCGCACCTCGGGCGTCTCGGCCGCGGGGCGCTGCGCGTGCTCGCGGTCGCCCCACAGGCGCACGCACACGCCGGGCGCCGTGCGTCCAGCGCGGCCAGCGCGCTGGTCGGCGCTGGCACGGCTCACCGGCTCCACCCGCAGCGTGTTCAGCCCGCGCCGCGGATCCACGCGGAAGCTGCGAGCCAGGCCGGAATCGACCACCATCCGGATGCCCGGGATCGTGATCGACGTCTCGGCCACGTTCGTCGCCACGATGACCTTGCGGCGCCCACGCGCGGCCGGCGCCACCGCCGCGTCCTGGCGGTCGGGCGGCATCGAGCCGTGCAGGCCCACCACGTCGAACGCCGCGCCGCCCGGCACGCCGCGCAGCTGCGCGCGCACGGCGTCGATCGTGCGGTCGATCTCGTACCCGCCCGGCATGAACACCAGCGCGTCGCCCTCGCAGCCTTCCTCGACCAGCCCGCGTACCGCGCGCGCGGCACGCTCCCAGACCGGCAGCTTCGCGTCGCCCGCGTCGTAGCGCACGGCCACCGGGTACGCGCGGCCCTCGGCCCCGATCTCGGGCACGCCCAGGTACGCGCTCGCCTTCGCGGCGTCCATCGTCGCGCTCATCGCGGCCGCCATCAGCGCGGGCCGCCGCTCGCGCGCGCGGCGCAGGATGCCCAGCGCGAGGTCGGCATTGACGCTGCGCTCGTGGAACTCGTCCAGCAGCACCGCGCCGATCCCGCGCAGGCCCGGGTCGCGCTGCGCCTGGCGCAGGAACACGCCCTCGGTCACGAAGCGGATGCGAGTCGCCGGCCCCACCACGCGCTCGAATCGCGTCTGGAAGCCGACTTCCTCGCCCAGGCGCACGCCCATCTCCTCGGCCACGCGCCGCGCGGTCATGCGAGCGGCCAGCCGGCGCGGCTCCAGCACGACGATCTGGCCGTCCACGATGCCGGCCTTCGCCAGGATCTGCGGCACCTGCGTGGTCTTGCCGCTGCCGGTCGCGGCGGTCAGCACCATGCCCCGCGCCCCGCGCATGGCATCGACGATCCGCGCGGACTCGCGCAGCACGGGAAGCTGGTCCGCGCGCGGGTCGGTCACTTGTCGGTCAGCATCCGCGTGCGGACGTCGTCCATGAAGCGCGCGATCTGCCCCTGCTCCTTGGGCGACGACGCCGGCTCCACCTCGTTCGCCCAGAAGCCGAGGAAGCGCGAGGCCCCCGAGCCCGTCAGCGACTTGCCGGCCATGCGCTTGGACTGCCGCTCCTCGTTGGTGCGCGCCTCGCTCTTGGCGGACGAAAGCACCTCGGCGTCGGAGCGCTTGGAGGGACCGTCACCGACGGTGCTCTCGGCGAAGCGGATCCACTCGACGACCCATGCATCGATGAAGGCGCCGCGCTCGGACTCGGGAAGGTTCACGTACTTCGCCGCGCCCTCGGCCATGATGTCCTTGGCCAGCACGCGGACGTTCTGCGTCATCTGCTCGCGCACCTTGCCGGTGACGCCGGCCAGGAAGGCCGCCGCGACCACGCTGTCCTGCTGGCTCATGCCCTTGAAGCGGCCGATGAAGTCCTGCACGTACTTCAGCCGCTCGCGCATCGGCAGCTTGTTGAAGTCAGGCGTGGCCAGGTAGCCCAGCACGTTGCCGACGGGCGCATCGAAGATCGACGGCGGCGCCTTCCACCGGACCGCGAACCACCAGTACGCGCCGCCGCCCAGCGCTGCCACGACGGCGAGCGCGGCCAGGGCGCCCGCAATTCGGCCGGCGTGCTCGCGCACCAGGTCTCCCAGGTCGACGTCACGCTCGCGGATGGACTCGAGGAAGCTCATTCGCCCTCCTGGTTCGGCGGGCCGCCCGGCAGTTCGGGGCGGCCGCTCGGCGCCGTGATCCCCTGCCCGTTCTGGTCGGCCGCACGCACACCGCCGTCCAGGAAGATGCCGTTGCGCATCGACCCGTTGCGCGGGTGGCGGTCGGCGCTGTCGACCAGCACCGGGTACGTCTGCGCCTCGCGCTCGTAGAACGTGGTCATGATGCGCGCCTCGGCGTCGGACTTCTGCCTGGCCAGCTGCGCGGGCGTCATGCTTCCCGGCTGGAACGTCAGGAGCAGCGTCACCACGTCCACCTGCACCGCAGGCGAATACCGCAGCAGTCCGGGCAGGTACATGTAGCTGGTGCCGGTCTCGAGCGAGTCCTGCACCACGTCCGCGGGGCACAGCCACGTCTCGCTGTTCGCCGGCAGGTAGCCCTTCAGAAGGTTCGGCAGGCCGCCGCTGGGACCGGCGTCCGTGACCACCGGGATGAACTCGCACATCGGCAGCCGGTCCTGGTTGACCTTCCGGAACGCCTCGATCGCCACGAAGTCCTGGCGGAGGTTCGACATGCACTTCACGTTCTGGCTCTCGCGCCGGATCATGCCCGCGCTGGGCACGATGATCCCCACCAGGATCCCGATGATCGCGATGGAGACGAGGAGCTCGACCAAGGTGAAGGCACGCCGCCGCATGGCGGGATTCTAGGCGGGACCGCACGCGGCACGCCCATGGGCCGCCGGAGGGCCATTCCTGGGGCCGGCCGCGTCAGGCCGCGAACATCGCCTCGACGAAGCGGTCCGGGTCGAAGGGCTGGACGTCGTCCGGGGTCTCGCCCACCCCCACCAGCTTCACGGGCACGTCGAGGGTCTCGCGGATGGCCACCACGATGCCGCCCTTCGCGGTGCCGTCGAGCTTGGCCAGGAATATGCCGGTGACGTCGCAGGCCTCCTTGAAGGCCTTGGCCTGGTTCACCGCGTTCTGGCCGCTGGTGGCGTCCAGCACCAGGAGGATCTCGTGCGGCGCGCCCGGGATCTTCTTGGCGATGACGTTGCGGATCTTGGTGAGCTGCCGCATCAGGTTGTCCTGCGTGTGCAGCCGGCCGGCGGTGTCCACCAGCAGCACGTCCACGCCGCGCGCGACCGCCGCATCGGCGGCGTCGAACGCGACCGCCGCGGGATCCGCACCCTGCGTGCCCTTCACGATGTCCACCCCCAGGCGCTTCGACCACGTCTCCAGCTGCGCCACCGCGCCCGCGCGGAACGTGTCGGCCGCCGCCAGCAGCACGGTGCGGCCGTCGTCGCGCAGGCTCTTCGCGATCTTGGCCACGCTGGTCGTCTTGCCTGCACCGTTGATGCCGACCACCAGCACGACGGTCGGCTTCGCGGCCGCCACCGCGATGCCGCGGTCGCCCGAGCCCATGCGCGCCTTGAGGCGGGCCTTCAGGAACTCGATCGCGTCCTCGCCGCGCGGCACGCGGCCGGACCGGAACTCGGCGCGCAGCTCGTCGACGATCTCGCGCGCGGCGCGCACGCCGACGTCGCTCTGCACCAGGACGGTCTCGATCTCGCCGATGACCTCCTCGCTGAGCGCGCGACCGTGGAGGATCGAACGCACCCCCGCGCCGAGCACCTCGGCGGTCTTGCTCAGGCCGCGCCGGATGGCGTCGACGGCCGCCTTGAAGAACATCAGGCCCCCGCTGCGGCGGCGCCGCCGTTCATGACCTTGTCCAGCACGCCGTTGACGAACTTCCCGCTGTCGGCAGTGCCGAATTCCTTGGCGATCTCGACCGCGTCGCTGACCACCTTGCGCGGCGGCGCGTCGCTGTGGCGCAGCTCGTACCACCCCAGGCGCAGCAGGTTCCGGTCGACCAGCGGCTGCCGGTGCGGGGGCCACTCGCGGGCCAGCTCGCCGATCTCGCGGTCGGCGTCGTGGCGGAACTCCCACGCCAGCTGCGCCAGCGCGATGCCGCGCTCGATCGCGTCGGCGGACGCGGGATCGCGCTCGCCGTCGTCGGCCAGCAGGCCCACCAGCGCGGGCTCGTCGCTCTTGGCCGCGTCCAGCTGGTAGAGCGACTGCAGCGCGCAGCGGCGCACCGCGAGCGTGGGGCTTCCGGGGGGCAGTTGCTCGTCGTGGCTCATGATTTCGCTCCCTCGACGGCACGGACCGCGAGCAGCGCCGCGTCCATCGCCTCCTGGCCCTTGTTGCCGTGCTTGCCGCCGGCACGGGCGCGCGCCTGCTTGGCGTTGCGCACGGTCAGCACGCCGAAGCCCACCGGCTTGCACGTCTGCACCGAGAGCTGTGCGGCGGCGGCCGCGATCGCGTCGCCCAGGACGCGGTCGTGGCGCGTCTCGCCCTCGACGATGCAGCCCAGGATGACCACCGCCGCCACGTCCGCGCGGCGTGCATAGGCGGCCGCGATCACGGGCAGCTCGAAGGCGCCCGGGGCGGCGGCGACCAGCAGGTCCTCGGGCAGGCCGCCCGCGGCCAGGAACGCGGTACGCGCGCCGTCCTCCATCGCACCCGTCACGTCGGCGTGGTACCGGCTGGTCACCAGGCCGACCCGGAGGCCGCGCGCGTCGGGGATGATGGGCAGGTCGCTCTTCATGCGTTCGGGGCGCCGGATGGCGGACGGACCATGGTAGCAGCGGGCCGCTGGCAGGCGCCCCTAGGATGCCGCCCCGATGCGCCCCGTCGCCGCACGCATCCTCGATGCGTTCCAGCTCACCCGGCTGTCGCTGGCGTTCGGCGCCGTCTGCGAGCTGTGGCTGGTCACGCTGCTCACGCGCGCAGACCCGCGCTACGTGCACCTGCCCGTCTACCACATGCCGCTGTGGAAGGCGCTGGGCTGCACCATGCTGGCGGCGCTGGGGCTGTTCGCGTTCGCGGCCAGCCTGAACGACCTGCTGGACGTGCGCCACGACCGCCGCTTCGCTCCCGACCGCCCGCTTGCCGCCGGCCGCATCCGCGCGTCCAGCGCCGCGTTCCTCTCGTTCGGCGCGCTGATGCTGGCGATCGTCAGCGCCAGCGCGATGGGCGAGGTCGCGCTGGTCCTGACCTGCGTGGTCGCCGGCGCGATCATGTTCTACGACGCGGTGGCGAAGCACATCCCGGCGCTCGGCATCGTCACGGTCGGCGTGGTGCACGCGATGAACATGTTCATCCCGAACCACACGCTGGGCTTCACGCTGCCCGTGTGGTGGTCGATGTCGCACGCGGTCGCGATCGCGGCGAGCGTGCACCGGTTCGAGGGCAAGCGACCGTACTTCGGGACCCGCCGGATCCTGTCGCTGGCGGCGGCCTGGCTGCTCTGTTCCGCGGTGCTGCTGGGCGGCGGCGCGTGGGCCAGCCAGGGCCAGGGCACGTCCTACTGGCCGCAGGTGGCGTCGGGCGATCACGTGGTGACGGCCTCTCCGGCCGGGATCGTGTGGCCGGTGCTGGCGCTCGCGGGATTCCTGCTGCTGGTGCGCGGCAAGGTGGCGGGCACGGGCGGCGACGCCGTGGCCGCCGAGAAACTGCGCCGCTACGGGGCGATGTGGCAGGCCGTCTACGCGGCGGCGTGGCTGCTGGCGGCGGGCATGCCGGCCGAGGCCGCGGGCATGGCCGTGCTGGCGGTCGTCGGGCTGGTGGCGATGACCGTGCTGAAGGAAGTCAACGGCCTCTCGGGCCGGCCGATCGGCTGGCGCTGAGGACGGGACCCGCACGCCGCGCGAGGCACCGCGACGGTCCGCCAAAAGCACCGCCGCGCCGGCACCGAATGCCGGCGCGGCGTGATGGTTGCATCGGGAAGCCCCGAGGGCGGGCTCAGTTGGCGCTGCCGTTGCCGATCTGGATGTCGACCGGCTCGCCGGCCGGGTAGCCCCGCGGGCGGCTGCCCTGGGCC
>CANHFL010000006.1 GCA_947459855.1 Planctomycetaceae bacterium
AAGGCACCACCCCGGGAAGCTTCGCCCATCGCGCCGATGTCGGCGGACCGCGTGCGTTCAGCTCGCCCGACACCCCCGGCATGCCCGCGCCGAGCGACCGCACCGCGTGGGACTTCCTGCCGGCCGGCTGGTCGACCGTCGCGCTCGCGGAGGCCCCCTCGGGCCCCGCATGCGGTTCGTGCTGCGGCGACGCGAAGTCGGTCGCCGAGTTCGCTGACGCCCGCGGTTCCTGGCGGCGCGTCGTCTTCCCCGCGGGCTTCGAGCCCGTGACGCAGCTCGAGCACGCGCGCCTCGGTCGCATCACGCCGCAGATGCGGCGCGTGGCGGAGCGCGAGCCGCACCTCACCGCCGAGCAGGTGCGCGACGAGGTCGCCGCCGGCCGCATGGTGATCCCGGCGAACACCGTGCACCTCGGGTACCGGCTCGATCCCATGGCGATCGGCCGCGCGGCGACGACGAAGGTCAACGCGAACATGGGAGCATCGCCCGTGTCGAGCGGCACGCACGAGGAGGTCGAGAAGCTCAAGTGGGCCGAGCGCTGGGGCGCCGACACCGTGATGGACCTCTCGACCGGAGGGAACCTCGACGAGTGCCGCGACGCGATCGTCCGCAACAGCACGGTGCCCATCGGCACGGTGCCGATCTACTCGATGATCATCGGGCGGAAGATCGAGGACCTGGACGAGCGCATGATCCTGGAGACGCTGGAGCACCAGGCGCGCCAGGGCGTCGACTACTTCACGATCCATGCCGGCGTGCTGCGCGAGCACCTGCCGTTCATCCGCAGGCGCCTGATCGGCATCGTGAGCCGCGGCGGCAGCCTGCTGGCCAAGTGGATGCTGGTGCACAACAAGCAGAACCCGATGTACGAGGGCTGGGAGCGGATCTGCGACGTCATGCGCCGCTGGGACGTGACGTTCTCGATCGGCGACGGCCTGCGCCCGGGCGGCCTGGCCGACGCGACCGACCAGGCGCAGCTGGCGGAGCTGGCCACGCTGGGCGAGCTCACCGAGCGGGCCTGGCGCAAGGGCGTCCAGGTCATGATCGAGGGCCCCGGACACGTGCCGTTCGACCAGATCGAGTTCAACATGAAGCTGCAGCGCACGCTCTGCCACGGCGCTCCCTTCTACGTGCTGGGCCCGCTGGTCACCGACATCTTCCCCGGCTACGACCACATCACGTCGTGCATCGGCGCCACCGCGGCGGCGTACCACGGTGCCAGCATGCTCTGCTACGTCACGCCCAAGGAGCACCTGGGCCTGCCGAAGAAGGACGACGTCAAGCAGGGCTGCATCGCCTACAAGATCGCCGCGCACGCGGCGGACGTCGCGCTGGGCATCCCCGGCACGCGCGACCGCGACGACGAGCTGACCAAGGCGCGCGCCGCGCTGAACTGGGAGCGCCACTTCGAGCTGAGCTTCGACCCCGACACGGCCCGCGCGTACCACGACGAGGACCTGGACGTCGACACCGACTTCTGCGCGATGTGCGGCCACGACTGGTGCAGCGTGCGCATCAGCAAGGAGATCCAGGAGTTCGCCAGCGGAAAGGCGGAGGGCTTCGAGCGCGGCAAGCCCGTTCGCAGCGCGGCGCTCACCGCCGAGCAGCAGGAGATCCTGGCCAAGCGCGGCGTCCTGAGCCCCGACGAGATCCACCGCCTGGCGTCCAAGACGCGCAAGGCCGTGGGCGCCGAGGAAGGCAAGGCCGGCTGCCACAGCGACTACGTGGATCCCGAGACCGCGCGCACGGTGCAGGGCGACCGCCTGGTGCAGCTGAACACGGCACCGGCGCACAACCTGCCCAGCCACGACCCGGTGATCTGACGGCCGGCACGGCGCCCCGCGCTACGCTGGGGCCGTGCAGCCGAACGCGCCGCCACCCGCCGGCACGACGCCGCGCTTCCTCGAGGCGCCGCCGATGCTCTACCAGCAGGCGTACGTGTGGACGGTCTTCCTGGCGGCGATGGACGTGATGCTGACGTGGCTGATCCTCTCGCGCTCGGGCGACGAGGTGAACCCGCTGGCGCGCCTGGTGATCGCCGAATGGGGAATGGCCGGCGCAAGCGCCTTCAAGTTCGCGCTGGTGATGTTCGCGATCGTCGCATGCGAACTGGTGGGGCGCCGGCGCCACGCCACCGGGAGGCGCCTGGCGACGGCGTGCGTCGCCATCAACGCGTTGCCCGTCACGTGGTCGCTGGTGCTGCTGGCCACCCACTGGGGCCACCTGCAGCAGCAGGGCGTGCAGCTGCAGTAGGCGGGCGGTTGCGCGCGATCGTCTCGACGCGGGTGGCGACGTCGAACGCGGCGCGCGGGCGGCCGAGCGCGGCGGCTGACGTGCGCATGGCGCGCAGGCGACGGGGGTCGGCCAGGATCGCGGCCACCGCCGTGCCGACGTCCTGCGGCCGGGGCACGCGGACCGCCGCGCCCGCACCGACCAGCGCACGCGCGTTCCGTTCCTCCTGGCCCGGGATCGGTCGCATCAGCACCATCGGCAGTCCCAGCGCGCGCGCCTCGGAGGTGGTGAGCCCGCCCGGCTTGCCGACCATCAGGTCCGACTCGGCCATCAGTTCGTGCATGCGGCCGGTCAGGCCGATCACGCGCAGCGAAGGTCGGCCGGGCCGGGCGGGCTGCGCGCCGGCCAGCGCGCGGAGCGCGCGCTCCAGGCCTTCGTTCTTGCCGCAGACGACCGTGATCGCCGCATCGGCCGGCATCGCCAGCAGCGACGCGACCGCGCGGTCCATCCCGCCCAGGCCGTAGCCGCCGCCGCAGACCAGCACCTTCGGCCGGCCGTCCGGCGCGCAGGTCGGCTGCACCATGCAGAAGCGCGGGTCGATCGGGATGCCCGTCGCATGCACTCGCTCGGGGCGCAGGCCGGCGGCGATCGCGGTCTCGCGCGCCGCGCTCGACGCGACGCAGGTGGCGTCCGACCCGGGATGGATCCACGCCGAGTGCGGGTGCTCGTCGGTGACGACCGTGACGAGCGGCGCGTGCAGCTCGCCGCGCAGGCGCATTCGGCCGAGGACCGCGGTGGTCAGGAAGTGCGTCGAGAGCACCACGTCGGCGGCGTGCAGGTCTGCACGGGTGCGGAAGCGGCGCGTGACGGCGTCCTCGACGCGGTCCAGGATGCCGGCAAGCATGCGGCGGTCGCGGGCGGGAACGTCGGCGGCGTCGTACATCGCCCCCACCAGCCACGGCATGTGGCGCACGGCGCGGAGGTAGCCGTCGTGATAGAGCACGCGGAACCAGGCCGGTGCGTCGTCAAGCACCTCCAGCAGCGTCGATTCGACCGGGCGGCCGCGCGACGCGAGCGTCTCGGACACCGCCAGCGCGGCGCGCTTGTGGCCGCAGCCGACCGATGCCGCCGCCAGCACCACCCGCAGCGGGCGCCTCTCGGCGTGGATGCGTTCGTCAGCCATGGGCGGCGGCCTCCTGCAGGTCGATCGCCTCCTGCGGCTCCGCGGGGTCGGCTTCCCAGCCGATGGACGCGAGCAGCGCCGCGACGTCGACGATCTCGAGCGTCCCGTTGGCGTGCTCGACCAGCGCCGTGGCCCGCTCGATCCAGTCGCCGCAGTTGGCGTAGGTCGTGCCGGTGGCCTCGTGCCGCGCGATGCGCGGGTCGTGGATGTGGCCGCACACCACGCCGTCGAGGCCGCGCCGCCGCGCTTCGGCGGCCAGTGCGTCCTCGAAGCGCGAGATGAACGTGCACGCGCCCTTGACGCGCTTCTTGATGGCGGCGCTGAAGCTCCAGCGCGGCAGGCCGACGATCCCGCGGGCGCCGTCGACCAGGCTGTTGAGCCCGACCAGGCGGTCGTACGCCCACGTGCCGATCAGCGAGAGCAGGCGCGAGTTCTGCACCACCAGGTCGTACTCGTCGCCGTGCGAGACCAGGAACTGCCGCCCGTCCGCCATGGCATGCACGGCCTGGCGCGCGACGCGGATGCCCGCCAGGTCGATGCCGGCGTAGGGGCGGAGCGACTCGTCGTGGTTGCCCGGCACGTAGGTGATGACCGTGCCGCGCTTCGCGAGCTTCAGCAGCCGGCGCACCACCTGGTTGTGCGTGGCGGGCCACGTCCAGCGCTGCCGCAGCGCCCACATGTCCACGATGTCGCCCACCAGGTACAGCCGCTCGCACTGCAGGCGCTTCAGGAACGCCGCGAATTCCTCGGCGCGCGCGCCGCGGAAGCCCAGGTGCACGTCGCTGACGAAGACGGTCCGGTAGTGGAACACGGTCGATGCCCTCCGGGACCGCTGGCCGGGCCCCATGGCAGGCGCCGCATCCATGCATCGCCTGCGCGGATGATGCGCAGGCAGGCCGCGTCCGGGCTGCAGGGGCAGCCCCCGCACGCGCGTGAGCGAACGGAACCCTCACCGAACCTTCATGAAGCGGGATTCCGGGCCCGTGCGGGCCGCCGTCAGCGCGCCGCCATCGCGCGCTCGACCTCGTCGGCGGTGCGCGGGATGCCGGGCGTCAGGATGCGCGGGCCGCTCGGGGTGACCTCGACGTCGTCCTCGATGCGGATGCCGATGCGCTCCGCGGCGATGTAGATGCCGGGCTCCACCGTGACCACGGCGCCGGCCTCGAGCGGCGCGTCGGGCGATGCGTCGTGCGTGTCCAGGCCCAGGTGGTGGCCCAGGCCGTGGACCAGGTAGTCGCCGTAGCCCGCATCCGCGATGACCTTCCGGCCGGCGGCGTCCATGTCCGCCAGCGTCGCGCCGGGGCGCAGCGCGGCGATCGCCGCGGCCTGCGACGCCAGCACGATGTCGTAGAGCTCGCGCTGGCGCTTGCCGAACTTCCCGCCCACGGGCAGCGTGCGCGTGACGTCGGCCGAGTAGCCGTTGAACTTCGCGCCGCTGTCCAGGACCACGAGCTCGCCCTCGCGCAGCGGCTGGTCGTTGGCGTGGTAGTGCAGGACGGTGGCGTTCAGGCCGCCGCCCGCGATGGTGCGGAACGCCAGCTCGCGCGCGCCGCCGGTGCGGTACGCGTGCTCGACGCACTCCTGCAGGTCGAACTCGTTCATGCCCGCCCTCAGGTGGCGCATGGCGGCGGCGAAGCCCAGCGCGGTGATGCGCCCTGCCTCGGCGATGCAGGCGACCTCGGCGGGGCTCTTGGCCGCGCGCATGCGGGGCAGCAGCTCCGAGCGGTCGGTGATGACGGTGCCCGGCACGCGCTCGGCCTGCTGGCGAAGGACCTGCAGGTCGCCCGAGACCGGCGAGCTGTAGCCCGAGAGCGGCATCAGGCACGCCAGGCTGCGTGAGCGCTTGGTGGCCTCCAGGAGCAGGCGCGGCAGCATGCCGGTGCGCAGCACGGTGTCGACGCCGGTGCGCTTCCGCAGCGCGCTGCCGATCTCGTCGCGCAGGCCGTCCCACTTCTCGACCTCGGGGTTCAGCGGCCGCAGGAGGAGCGTCGCGCGCTTGGCCGGCACGGGATTCCGCGGGTCCAGCAGCAGCATCGCGCCGGGCTCGTCGACGACGCCCGTCAGGTACGAGAAGTGCGCGTGCGGGTGCCAGGGGTGGTGCAGCGAGGGATCCGCCTCGCCGGCCAGCACCAGGCCGACGCTGCCCTCGAGCGCCGCCAGCAGGCGCTCGCGGCGGGCGCGGTACTCGTCGTGCGTGATGGTCGGAAGGGCGGCGGGCGTCGTCATGCGCCCATCGTATGCGCGCCCGCGTCGCCGGCGGGCGTGCCGGGTGCGCCGTCGCCGCCCGCATCCCCGCCGCCGGGACCAGGCTCGACGCCCCACATGCGCTCGCGGACGGTCTCCAGCAGCGCGTAGAAGACGGGCACGATCACCAGCGTCAGCAGCGTGGCCACGCTCAGGCCCACGAACACCGTGATGCCGATCGAGCGCCGCGCGTTGGCGCCCGCGCCGCCGGCCACCACCAGCGGCACGACGCCCAGCACGAAGCTGAACGCCGTCATCAGGATGGGGCGCAGGCGCAGCCGGGCCGCGTCCATCGCGGCCTGCAGCGGCGGCTTGCCTTCCTCGCTTCCCTGCTTGGCGAACTCGACGATGAGGATGGCGTTCTTCGCCGCCAGGCCGATCAGCATCACCAGGCCGATCTGCGCGTAGACGTCGAGCGGCATGCCCATGACGTTCAGCCCCGCCAGCGCGCCGAGCGCCGCGAACGGCACGCAGATCACCACCAGGATCGGCAGCGTCCAGCTCTCGTACTGCGCGGCCAGGAACAGGAACACGGCGACGATCGCCAGCGTGAAGACGATCGGCGCGGCGTTGGCGGACTTCAGCTCCTGGTACACGATGCCCGTCCAGTCGTAGCTGGTGCCGGCGGGCAGCACGCGGTCGCAGATCTCCTCCATCGCCGCGGTCGCGTCGCCCGAGCTGACGCCGGGCGCGCCGGCGCCGTTGATCGCGATGGTGTCGGTGACGTTGTAGTGCGTGATGTTGTCGGGGCCGACCGTGGTGCGCACCGTGCTGAACGCGTCGAACGGCACCTGGCCGCCGCGGTTGTTCATCACGTAGATGCGGCCGATGTCCTCGGGCTTCATGCGTGCGGGCGCGTCGGCCTGCACGTACACCTGGTAGACCTGGTTGAAGCGGTTGAACTGGTTGACGTACGCGCTGCCGAAGTTCAGCTGCAGCGCCGCGAACGCGTCGGCCACCGTCACGCCCAGCGACTGCAGCTTCACCCGGTCGATGTCCAGCCAGAGCTGGGGCACCGAGCGCTGGAAGAACGTGCTGACGCCCATCACCTTGTCGGGGTGCTGCGCGGCCTCCTGGACCACGCGGTCCACGGCCTTGGCCAGCGCGTCCACGCCCAGGCCGGCGCGATCGTTCACCTGCAGCTGGAAGCCGCCGACGTTGCCCAGGCCGGGGATCGCCGGCGGGTTGAACGCGAAGCAGTTGGCGCCCGCGACCGACCACAGCAGGGGCTGCAGGCGCTGCACGATCGCCGACGTGGTGTGGTCGCGGCCCGGGCGCGCCTTCCACTCCTTCAGCACGGGGATGAGCACTCCCGCGTTCGACTGCGGCGCGTTGGCCAGGAAGTTCAGCCCGTTGATCTCGATGATCGTCTCGACCTCGGGCTGCGCCTGCAGGATCGCGCGCGCCTCGGCGGCGATGCGGTCGGTGCGCTCGAGCGTGGCGCCCGCGGGCAGCTGGTAGGCCACGAAGAAGTAGCCGTTGTCCTCGTCGGGGATGAACGCGGTGGGCGTGCCGACCACCAGGAACATCGCCGCGGCGATCGCGCCCGAGAAGATGCCGAGCGCCACCCACCAGCGCCGCACCAGCCACCCGACCATCGACTCGTAGGCGCGCTCGGTGCGCCCGAAGCCGCGGTTGAACGCGCCGAACGGGCCCTTCTGCGCGATGTGCCGCGGGCGCAGGAAGATGGCCGCCAGCGCCGGGCTCAGCGTCAGCGAGTTCACGCCCGAGAGCACCACCGAGATGGCGATCGTCATGGCGAACTGGTTGTACAGCTGGCCGGTGATGCCTGGCATCAGCGCGGCCGGCACGAACACGGCCGCCAGCGAGAGCGTGGTGGCGATGATCGGTCCCGCGACCTCCTTCATCGCCTTGCTGGCCGCGGCGACGGGGTCCTTCTCGCCCTCCTCGAACTTGCGCTCGACGTTCTCGACCACGACGATCGCGTCGTCGACGACCAGGCCGATCGCCAGCACCAGGCCGAGCAGCGTCAGCGTGTTGATGCTGAAGCCCATCGCCAGCATGACGGCGAACGTGCCGATGATCGACACCGGGATCGCGATCATCGGGATCAGCGTGGTGCGGACGCTCTGCAGGAACACGAAGATGATCAGCAGCACCAGCACCGCGGCTTCCCAGAAGGTGCTGACGACCTCCTCGATCGAGGCGCTCACGAAGCGCGTGGTGTCGTAGTTGATGACGTAGGTGACGTCCTCGGGGAACGACTTCGAGAGGCGGTCCATCGCCACCCGGATGCCCTCGGCCACCTGGAACGCGTTGGAGCCGGGCAGCTGGAAGATGCCCAGCAGCGCCGCTTCCTTGCCGTCCTGGCGGCCGTTGGTCGAGTACGTGGCCGAGCCAAGCTCGACGCGGGCGACGTCCTTCAGGAAGACGGTGCCGGTGTCCGGCCCCGAGCGCACGACGATCTGCTGGAACTGCTCCACCTGCTCAAGGCGGCCCAGCGCGTTGACCTGCATGGTGAAGGCGGGCTGCCCCGAGTACGGCGCCGCGCCGGCCTGTCCGCCGACCGCCTGGCGGTTCTGCTCGGCGATCGCCTTGTAGACCTCCTGCGGCTGGATGCGCAGCGCGGCCAGCTTGGCCGTGTCCATCCAGATGCGCATCGAGTACTGGTGCAGGCCGAAGTTCTGCACCTGCGACACGCCCGGGATGCGCTGCAGCGTCTGCACGACGTTGATGTCGGCATAGTTGCTCAGGAAGTCCGCGCTGTACGTGCCCTTCGGCGAGCGCAGGCCGACGACCTGCACGAAGTCGGTGCTCTGCTTGCGGACCGCGATGCCCTGCTGCTGCACCTCGGCGGGCAGCTGCGGGATGGCGGTCTGCGCGTAGTTCAGCACGTCGACCGCGCCGATCGACTGGTCGTAGCCGACGTCGAACGTGACGGTGATGACGCTGCTGCCGCCGTTCACCGAGTTGCTCGACATGTAGATCATGCCGGGCACCCCGTTGATCTGCTTCTCGAGCGGCCGGGTGACGACGTTGCTGGTGACCTCGGCACTGGCGCCGGGGTAGTTCGCGGTCAGCTGCACCGTCGGCGGCGTGATCGACGGGAACTGCGCGACCGGCAGGATGGCCATCGACAGGCCGCCCGCGATCACCATCAGCAGCGCGATGACGGTCGCGAAGATCGGGCGCTTGATGAAGAAGTCGATCATCGGGCTGCGCCCTCGCCGGGGGCCTTCGCCTCGCCCTTGCCGGCGTCGTCGCCCGCCGGTGCCTTGCCCTGCATCATCTGCCGCATCTGGTCGGCGTCGACGGTCTTGGAGCCGTCGCGGAGCTTCTGCATGCCCTCGATGACCACGCGGTCATCGGGCTTGATGCCCTCGACGACCACGATGCCCGCGCCGCCGCGCGGGCCCGTGCGCAGCACGCGCTGGCGCGCGGTGCCGTCGGCCTCGAGCACCCACGCGGTCGCGGCGGCCGTCTCGTAGACGATCGCGGACTCGGGGATGGAGACGGCGCCCTTCAGCTCCTCGCTCGGGAAGCGCACGCTGACGTACGCGCCGGGGGCGATCGAGCGGTCGGGGTTCGGCACCTCGAGCCGCGCGCGGATGGTCGACGTGCCGGGCTCGACGGCGTTGTCGATGAACGCGACCTTGCCGGCGCGCTTCCAGTCGGCGCCCGGCATCGACGCCTCGGTGGCGGCGGCGCCGGACTCGGCCAGCCGGCGCAGCACGGGGATCTCGGCGGCCACGGGGCGGAACTCCACCCAGATCGGGTCCAGCTGCATGATGTTCGTCAGCCGCACCTGGCTGGTGACGTAGGTGCCGGGATCGACGTTGCTGTTGCTGATCTGGCCCTTGGCGGGCGAGGTGATGCGCGTGAAGGAGAGGTCGAGCTTCGCCTGGTCCAGCGTGGCCATCTTCGCCAGGCGGGCGGCGTCCAGCGCGCGCTCGTTCGCCACCAGCTGGTCGAAGTCCTGCTGCGAGATGGCCTGCACCGGCACCAGCGGCCGGTTGCGTTCCACCTTGACGTGGGCGTTCGCCAGGTCGGCCTCGACCTGCGCCAGGTCCGCCTTGGCGCGCTCGACCGCGATCGCGAACGGCCGCGGGTCGATCTCGTACAGGAACGCGCCCTCGTCCACCAGCTGGCCGTCGTCGAAGCCCTGCGAGTTCACCCAGCCCGCGACGCGCGAGAACACCTGGACCGTGCGCACGCTCAGCGTGTTGCCGGGGTAGTCGCGCCACACCGTCACGTCGGCGACGGTCGGCTTGACGGTGCGGACCGGCGCGGGCGGCGGCCCGGCGGGCGCGGCAGGGGGCTTGGCGCAGCCGGCGGAAAGCGCGGCGGCGATGACGATCGTGGCGGTGGTCGTGCGCATGGGGTGGGTGCGGCGGCTGCCGCGGTCAGCCGCCGGCGGGCGGCTGCGGCGCGTTGCCGTCGTGCGAGAGGAAGTCGTTGGCCGTGGGGGCGGGGTTGAACATCCGCAGCTCCTCGATCGCCCTCGGCGCGGGCGTGGCGTCCCAGCCGCCGCCCAGCGAACGGTAGAGCTCGACGTAGTTCTGCGCGACGAGGCCCTCGGCCTGCGCCAGGCCGTCGCGGGCGCGGATCACCGTCTCCAGGTACTGCACCATGCGCGTGATGTCGATGGTGCCGGCCTCGAACTGGCGCGTCGCCAGGTCGTAGGCCTTTCCGACCGACACGCTCGCGCTGCGGTAGTTCGAGCGCACCTTGCCGGCCGAGGCCAGCACCGCGATCGCGGCGTCGACCTCGTTGACCGCACGGACCGAGACCTGCTGGTAGCCGAGCAGCGCATCCAGCGCGGCGGCCTTCGCCTGCTTCTCGGCCGCCTGCGTGGCGCCCGTCAGGATGCTCATGAAGTTCCAGACGATGGCCGGGTTGGCCACGTAGGTCTGGTTGCGGCTGACGTCGCCCAGGTTGTCGAAGCTGGGCGTCTGCACGTTGAAGTAGCCCGTCAGGATGAACTTCGGCAGGTACGCGGACTGCGCGATGCCGATCCGCGCGTTGGCGGACTGCGCGCGTCGTTCGGCCGCGCGCACGTCCGGACGCCGCTGCAGCAGCGACGCCGGCACGCCGACGGCCACCGGGACGTCGACCGTCGGCACGGGCTTCGGCTCCGCCAGCATGGCGCGCACCCGCGTCGGCGGCTCGGCCAGCAGGATCGCGATGCCGGCTTCCTGGTTGGCGACCATCGCGTCGTAGCGCACGGCGTCGCCCTCGGCTGCGGAGCGGCGCGCGCGGATCTCGCCCAGCTCGACGTCGCTGGCCATGCCGTGCTTGA
This sequence comes from Planctomycetaceae bacterium, assembly GCA_947459855.1. GTDB lineage: Bacteria > Planctomycetota > Phycisphaerae > Phycisphaerales > SM1A02 > UBA966. The sequence continues at coordinate 10,920 of CANHFL010000006.1, forward strand.
CCTTCGCCTCGACGGCGGCCAGGAGCTTCGCGTAGCCGTCGGCCAGCTCTCGGTACGCGGCGCGCTGCGCCTGAAGCTGGCGGATGACGACGTAGGCGTTGGCGATCTCGGCGCGGATGCTCACCTGCGCGGCCGCATAGTCCTCGGCGCTGGCCTGCAGCGCGCTGACGCCGGCCTCGATCTGGCGGCGCACGGAGCCCCAGACGTCCAGTTCCCACGTTGCCGATGCCATCGACCAGGTCCAGGTGTCGAAGCCGCTCCGCAGCGCGTCCACGTTGAGGACGCCCAGCTGGTTGGCGTCGACGCGCCGGCGGGCATAGCCGATGCCGGTCGTGATGTCGGGGAACATCTTCGAGAAGTCGATCGTGTACTGCGCGCGGTACGTCTCGACGCCCAGCAGCGCGCGGCGCAGGTCCAGGTTCTGCAGGTCCGCGCGGGCGATCAGCTCGTCCAGGACCGGGTCGTGGAACTGCGTCCACCAGGCCTCGGTGACCGGCTCGGCGGGGACGACGCCCTCGGGCAGCGGCGTGGCGAACTGCGAGGGCTGCGGCTGCTCGGCGGCGCGGTATTCGGGACCGATCGCGCAGCCGCCCGCGGCGGCGGCCACGGCGGCGAGCAGGGCCTTGGAAAGCGGGCGCATCCCCGCAGTCTAGGGGAACCGCGTTTGGGTGAGCGGTCAGGCGCGGACGGCCGGGCGCTCGTCCAGCAGGCGGTTCGCGTACGTCTCCATCGCGTCGCGCAGCTGCTGGAAGCTGTCCAGCACGTAGAGGATCGGCTGGTAGTCGTCGATCTCGAAGCTGGTGGCGCAGACGGTCTCGAGGTCGAACGGGCGGCGGTCCACCTTGGGCGAGGTGAGCGCGTGCTTGCTCTCGCCGGGGCTCGAGATCAGGCCGCTGCCGTACAGCTTCAGGCGGCCCTCCTCGCGGATCAGCCCGAACTCGACGGTGAACCAGAACAGGCGCGCCAGGCGCTCGGTGTGCGCGGGGTCGTCCGTGGTCAGCGCGGCCTTGCCGTAGGTCTGCAGGAAGTCGGCGAAGGTGGGGTCGGCGTGCAGCGGCACGTGGCCGAAGACGTCGTGGAAGATGTCGGGCTCGGGCAGGTAGTCGATCGATTCCTTCGGGCGGATCACGATCGTCGTCGGGAACTCTCGCCGTGCCAGGCAGCCGAAGAACGTCTTGGGCTTCAGGTAGCCGGGCACCGCCTTGCTCTGCCAGCCGGTCAGCCGGCTCAGGTAGGTGTTGATCGACTTCGGGCCCTCGAGGTACGGGATGTGGTCGCGCACCAGCTTGATGCTGCGCGCGCCGGACAGATAGACGCCGCTGGCGTTGTCGGCCAGGAACTCCATCTGGCGGTCGTACAGCGTGCGCCAGGTCTCCTGGTTCTCCTCGGTGTAGCCCGCGTAGCTCTGGTCGATGTAGCAGTGCGAGACGTCGCCGTAGCCGGGCTCGCCGAAGTGGTCGGCATAGGCCTGCGCGGCCTTCGCCTGGGCGCCGTCGATCATCGCGTGGTTGAGGCTGCCGGACATCTTCATGGGCTGGGGTCTCCGAGTTGCCGCGCACGTGGGCGGCCGGGGCATTCTAGGGGGATCGTGCCGGGATCCGTCCGGCCGGGGGGCAGGTCGTCAGCCGCGTGCCAGCGTTTCCAGCCGCGGAAGGACGTCGCCCGCCGTCGCGATCGGCGGGCTGGCCGGGACGCGCGCGATGCCCAGGCGCGTGCGCAGGTCGAAGCCCCAGGGGTCCACGCCGACGAGCAGCGGCTTCTCCAGGCGGTGCCCGCCGTGGCGCAGGGCCGCGGCCTCCAGCAGGTCGGTGCGGCCGGCATTCACCTGCTTGCAGAGCGTGGGCTCCTCCTCGGCGAACGCGTTCGCCCGCGTCAGCGCGATGCCGTCGATGAAGCTGCCCCTGTAGCGCGCCGCGTCGATCGCGAACTTCGCCCAGCGGACGTCTGGCGGTTCGCCGTGGTAGATGCACCAGCGGTCGCAGAGCGCGCCCTCGGGGCCGTTCTCCTTGATCTCGGTGAGCGTCACCTGGAGCTCCAGCGAGTCCTCGCCGTCGTCGGGGAGCTCCAGCACGACGTCGATCGAGCGCAGCATGGAAACCATCACCGGCGCAACAAGCGCGCCGTCCGGGGCGGGCGCGACGCGGATCTCCACGCGGTCGCCGTCGAAGCGGATGCGGCCGGCCAGGTGCGCGCGCAGGAAGTCGTAGGCCTCGTCGATGATCGCTTCGGTCATGGCGCGTGATCGTAGGGGAACGCCGTAGGATTGCGCGCGTGACCCACCTCTGCGTCGCGATCCCCGTCGACCACGCCGCCGACATCCCCGGAGCGCTGGCGAGCGCCGTCCGTGCCGCCGAGCAGGGCGCGACCATGGTCGAGTGGCGCGTGGACGCGCTGGCCGAGGAGCCGGGCGCGCTCGCCGCGATCCGCTCGCTGCTGCGCGGGAGCCCGCTGCCGGCGATCGTGACGATCCGCTCGGCCGACGAGGGCGGCGAGTGGCGCGGCAGCGACACCGACCGCGTGAGCCTGCTGGAGGCGCTCTGCGCGGGCGCCGAGAGCGGCGAGCCCGTGCCGGC
>CANHFL010000007.1 GCA_947459855.1 Planctomycetaceae bacterium
GGCGGCCGACACGCTGGTCGCGCGCCGCGTGGACATGATCGCGCAGATTCCCGACGCGCTCAGCACCTCGGCGTTCCCCGCGCTGGGCCGCGTCTGCGAGCGCACGCGGACGCCGCTGTTCAGCTTCACCACCGCGCACCTGCGCGCCGGCGCGATGGTGACCGTGGCGCGCGACTTCGAGATGCTCGGGCGCCAGGCCGCGCACCAGGTGGACCGCATCCTGCGGGGCGAGGATCCGGCGAAGATGCCGTTCGAGGACCCCACGCGCACGATCACCGCGTTCAACCCCGACCGCGCGAAGCTGTACGGCGTGGAGATCCCGCCGGCGTTCGCGGCGAAGGCGGACCTGACGGTGCGGGACACGGTGGCGGCGCCCGGGGCGGGCACTTCACCTGCGCCGGCCACCCCGGCCAAGGAGCCCGCCAAGTGAGGATCGCCCGCTCCCAGTCCGGCGCGACGATCGCGGTGAGCATGGCGGGCCGACTGGACGCCGCATGGGCGGAGTTCGCGCTGGCCGAGCTGGACCAGGCGGTGCGCTCGGGCGCGACGCGCATCGAGCTGGACATGGCCGGCGTGGACTTCATGTCGTCGGTGGGCGTGGGCGTGCTGCTGAAGACGCGCGCGAAGCTGCAGGCGGTGAGCGCCGTGCTGGTGGTGGTCGCCGCCAGCACGGCCGTGGCCGATGTGCTGCGCATGGCGAAGCTCGACCGGGTGCTGGCGCTGGGCGAGGCGGCGGGCACACCGGGTGCCGCGCCCGCGGTCGCGGCGCCGCTGATCACGCTGCCCGGTGATGGGCTGGTGAGCGGGCTCGTGGCGGCGCCGGCCGAACCGATGACGTGCCGCCGCGTGGGCAGCGCGGCCGAGCCGGCCGCGATCGACCCCGGGATGCAGGGCATCGCGCTCGGCCACCTGGCGCTGGCGGGCGACGCGGCGGGCGCGGCCGGCCACTACGGCGAGGGCATCGTCGTCGCGGGTGCGGCCGTCACGAACGCGGCGCCGGCGAACCGCGTCGATTCGCTGGTCGGCCAGGGCCGCGCGGTGCGTGCGTGGGCGATCGATGCGCTGGTGGCCGAGGGCACGTGGGGGTGGGCCGGGTGGTTCGACGCCGCGGACGCCCCGACGGGCGGCATCGCGCTCTCCGACCTGCTCGCGCGCATGGTCGCGCTTGCGGGCGGCCCCGTCGCCGGCATGGTGGCGGGCGAGTGCGGCGGCGTGGTGGGCTGCTGGGCGCGCACGTCGCCCGACGAGTGGCCCATGCCCGTGCGCGAGATGGACGCCACCGCGATCCGCGGCTGCCTGCGCTTCGCGGGCGACCCGATGCACGCACGCGAGACCGCGGTCACGGCGTTCATCGCGTCCGCCGACGTGCGCGACGGGCTCCCCGACGCGATCGGCGCGGCCGCGGGCCCGGTCCGCATGCACGCGCACGTGGCGGTGGCGGCGTACCGGCCGGTGCCGCGCGGCAGCGCGACCGCCGGCATCACCACGATCCTGGCCGAGCAGCCACTACGCACCGTGGTGCACGCCGTGCGAACGCCGGAGGCCGAGACCACCTACGTGCGCGGCGCGGTCTTCTTCAGCCGGGTGGCGCTCCCCGCCCCGGCGGAAGGCGGTGACGCATGAGCGTGCTGCTCGCGACGCTGGCGCTCGGCCTGGTGATGGCCATCCTCGCGCTCGGCATCTTCATCAGCTTCCGAGTGCTGGGCATGGCCGACATCACGGCCGACGGCAGCTTCACGCTGGGCGCGGCGGTGGTCGCGCGCCTGCTGGCGGCCGGCGTGAACCCGTGGCTCGCGACGGCGGCGGGCACCGTAGCCGGCTCTCTGGCCGGCCTGCTGACGGGCACGCTCGCCACGCGGTTCCGGATCAACACGTTGCTCGCGGGCATCCTGGTGATGACCGCGCTCTACTCGATCGACCTGCGGATCATGGGTACGAGCAACCTCTCGCTGCCCGGCACCGGCGTTTTCCAGCCGTTCGACCGGGTGGTCGAGGCCGTGGCCGGCGCGCCGCGCATGACGATCCTGGGCCGCGACGTGGCGGCCCAGGAGCTGGGTGGGCTGCTGGGCGCGGCCGTGTTCGCGGGCCTGGTGACCGCGGTGCTGGCGTGGTACCTGCGCACCGAGAGCGGCACCGCGCTGCGCGCCACCGGCGACAACGCCCGCATGCTGCGTGCGCTGGGCACCAGCACCGACCGCGCCACGGTCATCGGGCTGGCGATGTCGAACGCGCTGGTCGCGCTCTCGGGCGCGCTGCTCGCGCAGATGCAGGGCTTCGCCGACGCGCAGATGGGGATCGGCATGATCGTGATGGGCCTGGCCAGCGTGATCCTGGGCCAGACGCTCGTGGGCAACGTGCGGATCGGCGGCCTGGCGCTCGTGGGCGCGGTGATGGGCTCCGTGCTCTTCCGGCTGATGATCGCGATCGCGCTGCGCTGGGGCCTGGACCCGAACGACCTGAAGCTGGTGACGGCGCTCGTCGTCTTCGCGGCGATCGTCACGCCCGGCATGCTGGCGCGCTGGAAGGCGGTGCCGCGTGCTTGAGCTGCGCACCGTCCGCAAGACGTTCAACCCCGGCACGGCCAACGAGGTCCGCGCGCTGGACGGCCTGAACCTGGTGCTGGAGCCAGGCACGTTCACCGTGGTGATCGGCACCAACGGCAGCGGCAAGAGCACGCTGCAGGGCGTGGTGGGCGGCGCGCTGCCCGTCGAAGCGGGCCAGGTGCTGATCGGCGGCACGGACGTGACCGCCTGGCCCGAGCACCGCCGCGCCGCGCTCGTCGGCCGCGTGTTCCAGGATCCCTTCGCGGGCACCGCGCCCACGCTCACCGTCGCCGAGAACCTGGCGCTGGCCGGCAAGCGCACCGGCTGGCGCACGCTGGCGCCGCTCCTGCGCCGCAGCGCGCGCGCGGGCTGGCGCGACCAGCTGGCGCAGATCGGCCTGGGCCTGGAGAACCGCCTGGACGACCCGATCGGCCTGCTGAGCGGCGGCCAGCGCCAGGCGATCACGCTGGTGATGGCCGCGCTGACCGACCCCGTGCTCCTGCTGCTGGACGAGCACACCGCCGCGCTCGACCCGCGCAGCGCCGAGCTGGTGATGGAGGTCACGGCACGCATCGCCGCGCGCGGCAAGTCGACCGTGCTGATGGTCACGCACTCGATGGCGCAGGCCGTGCACCACGGCGACCGCGTGGTCGCCATGCACCGCGGACAGGTGCGCCTGGACGCGCGCGGCCCCGAGAAGCGCCGACTCAGCGAGTCCGACCTGCGCGACTACTTCTCGCAGGTCCGCCGCGACGACGCGTTCGACGCGCACGCGGCGCGGCTGGTGGCGACGCAGTATCGGTAAGCGGGCGCGTGCCCCCCGCCCTCAGCACTCCACAGCCGGCACGAACTCGAACTTCTGCCCGTCGAAGAGCCCGCGGTCGCTCAGCTTCAGCGCGGGGATGACCAGCAGCGCCATGAACCCGGCCGTCATGTACGGCGCGCGCAGGGGCGAGCCGAGGGCCCTGGCCTTCGCGCTGAGCTTCGCGTAGGCCGCGGCGACCTCCTCGGCGGGGCGGTCGCTCATGAGGCCCGCGATGGGGAGCGGCAGCACGTCGGGCGGCGTGCCGTCGCCGGCCGTGACGGCCAGGCCGCCGCGCGCGGCGAAGACGGCGTTCACGGCCTCGGCGATCGCCTCGCGCGTGCAGCCGACGGCGACGACGTTGTGGCAGTCGTGCGCCACGCTGGACGCGATCGCGCCGCGCCTCAGGCCGAAGCCGCGGATGAACGCGGACGCGGGCGGCACATCGGCGTGGCGGTTCACCACGCAGACCTGCAGCAGGTCGCGCGCGGGATCGGGGTCGACCACGCCGTCGGCGGCGACCAGCGAGTCCTCGGCGCGCTTGGTGACCAACTGGCCGTCCTCGGCCAGGATCGCGTGCACGCGGACGCGGCGGGTGCCCGGGCACGCGTCGGGCGCGTGCACGAAGAAGTCGGACGCGCGGAAGGTCGCGGCGCGGAAGGCGTTCGGCGTCCGCGAGGCGCGCGGCGGCACCAGCGAACGGTCGCCCTCGGCCACGGGCACGCCCGCGATCCACGTGCGCTGCGGGTGGAAGTGGCGCAGGTCGGAGACCAGCACGAAGTCGGCGCGGTCGCCGGCACGCAGCAGGCCGCACGGCAGGCCGTAGTGCGCCACGGGGTTCAGCGTCGCGGCGCGCAGCGCGTCCCAGGGGTCGACGCCCTTGGTGACCGCGCGTGCCAGCAGGCGGTCGACGTGGCCGACCAGCAGGTCGTCGGGGTGCGCGTCGTCGGTGCAGAACATGCACAGTTCCGGGTGCTCGCGCAGCATCGGCCAGAGCGCCTCGAAGTTGCGCGCGGCGCTGCCCTCGCGGATCAGGATGCGCACGCCCAGCGCGGCCTTGTCGCGCGCCTCTTCCAGCGTGAAGCACTCGTGGTCGGTCTCGATGCCGCGCGCGAAGTACGCCTTGGCCTGTTCGTCGCGCAGGCCGGGCGCGTGGCCGTCGACGCGCTTGCCGCGCTTCTTCGCCGCCGCGATCTTGGCCAGCACCTGCGGATCGCCCGCGATCGTGCCCGGCCAGTTCATCATCTCGCTCAGGTAGTGGATGCCGGGGTCGTCCAGCAGCTTCGCGCACGCGTCGGCATCGAGCGTGGCGCCCGCCGTCTCGAAGCCGGTCGCGGGCACGCAGCTGGGGCAGCCGAACCAGCACGTGAACGGCGAGCCCGCCGCGTCCTCCAGCATGAAGCGCACGCCCGGCTCGCCCAGGACGTTCGCGATCTCGTGCGGGTCGCTGACGCTTGCCACCGTGCCGTGCCGCATGGCGACGCGCGCGAACTCCCACGGCGGCAGCATGCTGCTCTCGACGTGGACGTGCGCGTCGACGAAGCCGGGGACCAGGACGCCGGGCTCGACCGGGCCGTCGGTGGGCTCGATCGAGGCGATCCGGCCGTCGCGCACGGTGACCGCGGCCGGCCGCACGGTGCGCGCGTGGACGTCGGCAACCTGGTGGCGCAGGACGGTCTCGGCCATGGATCACAGGGTACGCGCCCTGCCCGCCCGGGCCGCCCCGCGCCGGGGGACGGGGCTATCCTTTCAGCCCCTTCAGGGACCCCACGAAACCACGGAGACACCGATGACCACCGCCGCCAGCAAGTGCCCGTTCTCGGGCGGATTCCACCGCAACCTCGCCGAAGGCACCCACAACCGCGATTGGTGGCCGAACCAGCTGGACCTCTCCATCCTGCGGCAGAACGCGCCGCAGTCCGACCCGATGGGCCGCGGCTTCGACTACGCCAAGGAGTTCAAGTCGCTGGACCTGGAGGCCGTGCGCGCCGACCTGCGCGCGCTGATGACCAGCTCGCAGCCCTGGTGGCCCGCGGACTACGGCCACTACGGCCCCTTCTTCATCCGCATGGCGTGGCACAGCGCGGGTACCTACCGCATCAGCGACGGCCGCGGCGGCGGCGGCGCGGGCATGCAGCGCTTCGCCCCGCTCAACAGCTGGCCGGACAACACGAACCTGGACAAGGCGCGCCGCCTGCTCTGGCCGATCAAGAAGAAGTACGGCAAGAAGCTCTCGTGGGCCGACCTGATGATCCTGACCGGCAACGTCGCGCTGGAGTCGATGGGCTTCAAGACCTTCGGCTTCGGCGGCGGCCGCGCCGACGTGTGGGAGCCGGACCAGACCTACTGGGGCGCCGAGAAGAAGTGGCTGGACGACCAGCGCTACCAGGGCAACCGCGTGCTCGAGCACACGCTTGCCGCGGTGCAGATGGGCCTGATCTACGTGAACCCCGAGGGCCCGAACGGCAACCCCGACCCGCTGGCCTCGGCGCGCGACATCCGCGAGACGTTCGGCCGCATGGCGATGAACGACGAGGAGACCGTCGCGCTGATCGCGGGCGGCCACACCTTCGGCAAGACGCACGGCGCGGCCAACCCCGCGAAGTACGTGGGTCCCGAGCCCGAGGGCGCGCCCATCCAGGAAATGGGCCTGGGCTGGAAGAACTCGTTCGGCACCGGCCACGGCAACGACACGATCACCAGCGGCCTCGAGGGCGCCTGGACGCCCACGCCGACCAAGTGGGACAACGGATACTTCGACACGCTCTTCCGCTACGAGTGGAAGCTGACGAAGAGCCCGGCCGGCGCGCACCAGTGGGTGCCCACCGACGCATCCGCGGCGACCGCCGTGCCCGATCCGCACGACCCGTCGAAGCGCCACGCGCCCGTCATGCTCACGACCGACCTGGCGCTGCGCATGGACCCCGCGTACGAGAAGGTCTCGCGCCGCTTCCACCAGGACCCCGCGGCGTTCGCCGACGCGTTCGCGCGCGCGTGGTTCAAGCTGACGCACCGCGACATGGGCCCGGTGGCGCGCTACCTGGGACCGCTGGTTCCGAAGGAGCGGCTGATCTGGCAGGACCCGGTGCCGGCGGTCGACCATGAGCTGGTCAACGCGCAGGACGTGGCCGCGCTGAAGTCCAAGGTGCTGGGCGCGGGCCTCACGGTGCCGCAGCTGGTGACCACCGCGTGGGCGTCGGCGTCGACCTTCCGCGGCACGGACAAGCGTGGCGGCGCCAACGGCGCGCGCATCCGCCTGTCCCCGCAGAAGGACTGGGCGGTCAACAACCCCGCCGAGCTGGCGAAGGTGCTGCACGCGCTGGAGGCCGTCCGCGGCGAGTTCAACGCCACGCAGGCCGGCGGCCGCAAGCGGATCTCGCTGGCCGACATGATCGTGCTGGCCGGCTGCGCCGGCGTCGAGCAGGCGGCGAAGGCCGCGGGCGTCGCGGTGACCGTGCCGTTCACCCCGGGCCGCACCGACGCGACCGCCGAGCAGACCGACGTGACGTCGTTCGCGGTGCTCGAGCCGACGGCCGACGGCTTCCGCAACTACCTGGGCGCGGGCCACGCGCAGCGCGCCGAGCACCTGCTGGTCGACCGCGCGTGCCTGCTGACGCTGACCGCTCCCGAGATGACGGCGCTGGTCGGCGGCATGCGCGCGATGGGCGCCAACCACGACGGCTCCAACCTGGGCGTGCTGACCGCGCGTCCCGGCGCGCTGACGAACGACTTCTTCGTCAACGTGCTGGACATCGGCACCACGTGGAAGCCCACGTGCCCGGGCGAGGAGACCTTCGAGGGCCGCGACCGCGCGACCGGCCAGCCGAAGTGGACGGCCAGCCGCGCCGACCTGGTGTTCGGCTCGAGCTCCGAGCTGCGCGCGCTGGCCGAGGTCTACGCGGCCGACGACGCGAAGGAGAAGTTCGTGCACGACTTCGTGGCGGCGTGGGCGAAGGTCATGGACCTGGATCGCTTCGACCTGGCCTGAGCCGACGAACACGCGCCGCGGGCGGCCGCGGCGCGTGGGAGGCGCGAAACCCGTGTTTCCCGGCGAAGCCCGTCAGTCGACGGGCTTCGCCTTCTTGAAGAGCGCCTTCAGCGCAAGCGTCCAGTCGTCGACCACGCCTTCGATCGTGCCCAGTTCGCCCATGCGCTTCGTGCTGCGCCGGCCCAGGTGGCTGGTCTCCATGTACGCCGCGACCACGGGGCCCGTGGCGCCGTCGGTGCAGTAGATCTCGCATGCCGCGTAGCCAAGGTCGGCGCGGTTCTCGGTGCCCACCGAGCGCACGTTGCGGGCGGGGTCGTTCGCACGCAGCGCCGTCAGCGCGGCGTGGATCACCAGCGTCTTCGGACCGGTGCCCTGCCACCCGACGAACTCCTTGCGCAGTCGGCCCTCGAGCAGCGCGCAGACCTGCTTGATGTCCTCGTCCGAGACCTCGTACTGGCCGGTCGTGACCGGGCGTACCTGGTCGATCTGGATGGAGCCGTACTCCGAGGCGCTGGCGGCGGGATCGATCCACTGGTGCGACTCGTCGGGGCCGGGACCGTCGACCAGCGTCACCGACTTCGGGATGAAGCCGAGCCGCGGCTCGACGAAGGGCTGCGCGCAGGCAGCGAGCGCGAGGACTGGGACCGCGAGGACGAGGCAGGTTCGCATGGGGGGAAGGGTACGAGATCGGCCGAGCGCGGTTCGCGGCGAAAGTCCGCGCTGCGTCATTTGCCGAGTTTCCAGCCTGCGGCCGCGGCGGCGATGCCGACCACGCCGTTGAAGGCCAGGATCGCAACCAGGCGGACGTGGTCGCCTTCGCCCACCGCCTGCGCCGCGTCCCACGCGAAGCCGCTGACGGTGGTGAACCCGCCCAGCACCCCGACGGACCACAGGTGCTCGCGCACGCGGCGGAGGTGCGGCAGGCCCAGCGGGCGGCCGTCGGCGTCGGCGGCGGCCAGCCGCGCGAAGAGCCACCCGGCCGCGAACGCGCCGAGGCCGTTCACCGTCAGGTGCGCGCCGTACGCCGGCAGGCCCACCGCGGCGAACGCCGCCTGCACGCCGGCACGCGCGCCGCTGCCCAGCAGGCCGCCGGCGAACGCCGCGAGCAGCAGCTTCCACTCCGCCAGGCGCTCGGGCTGTCCGTGCGCGTGGGCCGTCGGCGCATCGTTCGGCCCGTTCATGCGGCGCCCCCCGCCGCCGTGCGCGCCAGCGCGCCGCCCGCGAAGGCGAGCGCCGGCGACCCGAGCAGCGTGACCGCCCACAGCGCCGCGGCCTGGCCGCGCTGGCCGCGCAGCACGAGCTGCACGACGTCCACCGTGAACGCCGAGTACGTGGTCCAGCCCGCAAGCACGCCCATGACGGCCGTCGGCACCCAGGCGCCGCCGGCGTCGGCCAGCGCCTGCGTGCCGCCCGCCGCCATGCCCATCACGAACGCCCCCGCCAGGTTGATGATCGCGACCGACCACCACGTCGCGAGCAACCGGCGCAGCAGCGCGTCGCGCACCCACGCGCGCAGCACGCAGCCGCACGCGCCGGCCAGGGCAAGCAGGACGATGCCGGCGGGTCCGGACGTCATCGCAGCCCGTTCAGCTCCTTCAGGAACGCGGCGCATTCGCAGGCGTCGAGTGCACGGCGGATGTCGTGGATGAAGCGGTCGCGGAACGAGGCGGTCGCCGCCTCGGGCCATGCGATCCGCACCCACTCCTCCCATTCCCGGCCGTGCCCCGACACGATCAGCTCCTGCACGCCGGCCACCATCGCGCCGATCATCTCCGGGCACGGCAGGTAGTCGCCCTCGCCGGCGCGTCCCTCGCGCAGGGCGGCCAGCGCGGCGTCCATCGGCGAGGCCTGTTGCGCGTCGCCCAGGCGGCCGGACTTCGCGGCGCCGGCGAGGCATGCGCCGAAGGTGTCCCGCGCGGCCTTGGCGTGGGCGGCAAGGCGCGACGCATCGGCCGGACGCCGCATTCGCGGCGCGTCCTCGACCCACGCGCGGCGCTCGCGGTCCCAGGTGCAGGCGACCAGCAGGTCCTGCGCGTAGGCGCCGGGCGTGACCTGGTACCGGAAGCCGTGGCAGACGCGCAGGAAAGTCCAGTCGCCGCGTGCCTCGTCGCGGCGGAAGATGCCGTCACCGACGGTGCGGATGGCCGCGGCGTCGGTGGTCGCGGCGGGATCGATGCACCCCCAGACGACACCGCCGCCGCTGCCCGTGTTGATCGAGCCGATGCAGACGTCGCCGCGGCCGTCGCCATCGACATCGCCGCCGAAGCCGGGGGCGCCGGGCTCGGGCATGGCGGGCTGGGCCCATCCGGCGGCCGGCGGCACGACACCGAAGGCGTACGGGGGAGGACCGATCGCCCCCGCGATCTCGATCACCGACGCGCCGCCGTGCAGGCCCGGCACGCCCACGAGCACTCGCTCGTGGTCGCGCCAGCCCGGGTACCGGTCGGCCCATCGGGGCGGTCCGCCGATCGGCGGATCCCAGCCGAGCCATGCATGCAGGGGATCGACCTGGCGCACGACGCATGAGCCGTCGGGGAAGTCTGCACGACCCTGCTCGACCCAGCGCGGCAGCAGCGCCGACGCGACGACGCAGTGCGCACCCTGCCACAGCAGGTACGGCAACGCCAGCACGACCGCCACGGCGCACGCAACGCCGGCCATCGCCCACCGTCCGTGCCGTCGCAGCGCGTCGCGTTCTTCGTGCGTCACCGTGCCGCACTCGCTGCACCTCACGCCCCCGGGGGAACCGAACGCCGCCGTAGGGTCGAAAGCGTGCGCGCAGCGCGGGCATCGGCGCACGCCGTCGGGGCGCCAGCGGCGGCCAAGGATCGACCAGAGGACCACGGCCAGCGGCAGCGCCATGGCGGCGAACGTCGCCCAGCGCCACGGGCCTTCGAATGCAGGCGACAGCACATCCAGGCGGTCGTAGAGCGCCTGCTGGGCGAGGAGCGTGGTCGCGGCTGCGTGCATGCGGCGGGCCGCAGGATAGGCCCCGCCGATCGGTCAGCGTGCACCGCCGGGCAACGGCATCCCGTCGTCCGGCGCCTCGCCCTTCTTAGCGGCGCCCGCCTCCGGGAACCGCGGAGTGGCCTCGACGAAGACGTCGACCTGCTGCCCCGCGTATGCGGGCAACCGTGCGGCGGGATACGAGTAGATCACCTGCAGGACGCGCGTGTCGACGCGCTCCATGCTCGATCCGGTCAGGCTCCGCTTGGGCACGACGTAGGGCTCGACACGTACGAACGACAGGTCGGTGCTGATCGCGCTGTTGCCGCGGAGCGTCGCGCGCGCGGCCGCGCCCGGCCGGAAACGCCACGCGTCGTTCTCGTCGATGTCCACGCGCACGTGCATCGTGTCGACGTCGCCCAGGACGATCGACGCATCGCCCGTGCCGCCGGCCGCGGCGAATTCGCCCGGCCGCACGTTGACGTCGAGCACCGTTCCGTCCATCGGCGCCGCGACCGTCAGGCGCTCCACGTCCACCTGGGCCACGCGCACGGCCGCTTCGGCACGCAGCACCGCCGCCTCGGCGACCGCCAGGTCCTGGGGCATCGCGCCCGCGCGCAGCCGCGCCAGCGTCGCACGCGCCTCGGCGACCTGCGCCTGCGCCTGGCGCGCGGCGGCCTCGCGCCGCACCACCTCGCCACGTGCCAGCGCGGTCGGGTCGCTGACGCCCCGCAGCAGTTCCAGCAGGTTCGTCGCCTCGCTCGCACGCGCCTCCGCGGCGGCCAGCGCCGCCTCGGCGACCGGGATGTCCTCGGGGCGCGGGAGCGAGCGGAGCCGCTCCAGCTCGCGCACGGTGGACGTCAGCTGCGCATCGGCCACGGCCAGCGCCGCGCGGAGCTGGCGCGCGTCGATGGCGAAGAGCGGTGCGCCCCTCGCGACGCGGTCGCCCTGCTTCACGAAGACCTGCTCGACGATCCCAGGCACGGCCGCAGCCACCGCGACGGGTTCGCCGGCGGGTTCAAGCAGGCCGGCCCCTGCGATGCTGGACGCGAACGCCGCCTGCGCCGGCTGGTCGACGGGCTTCGAGCTGCTCTCGGGATGGCCGGCGGTCAGGACCGCCCAGAGCCCCACGAGAAGGCCGACTGCGGCGAGGGCGGGCAGGACGATGGTTCGGATGCGTGGCATGGGTCTCAATGGTCGTGCGGGTGGATCGGCGCGGAAGCGCCGGCGGCGTCGAACTCGCGCTCGGCCTGGTCGGGCGTCAGCGTCTCCACGACCCGTCCGTCGTCCATGCGGGCGATCCGGTCGGCGAAGCGGAAGATGCGCGCGTCGTGCGTGACGACGACGAGGGTCAGGTCGTGCCGGTCGGCGACCTCGCGGAACAGCTCCATCACGCGCTGGCCCGTGTGGTGGTCCAGCGCGCTGGTCGGCTCGTCGCACACGACCAGGCGCGGCCGATGGACCAGCGCCCGCGCGATCGCGACGCGCTGCTGCTGGCCGCCCGACAGCTCGGAGGGAAGCGCCTCGGTGCGCTCGCCGAGCCCGAGCCGCCCGAGCGCCGCGCGGGCCTCGGCCACGGCGTCGCGCCATTCCCAGCCCAGGATCATGAGCGGGACGGCGGCGTTCTCGGCGGCGGTCAGCGTGGGCAGGAGGTTGAACTGCTGGAACACGAAGCCGACGTTGCGCGCGCGCCACGCCGTGCACGCAAGGTCGTCCATGGCCGCGGGACGGCTGCCCAGCACCTCGCACGTCCCGGCCGTCGGGCCCAGGATCCCGGCGACCACGCTGATGAGCGTCGTCTTGCCGCAGCCGGACGGGCCGACGATCATCGCGAGCGATCCGGCCTCGACGTCCAGGTCGACGCCCCGCAGCGCGGTCACCTGCATCGCGCCCGCGCCGTAGACCTTGGTGAGCCCGCGCACGCGCACGGCCATTTCCGGGGCGCCGCTCATGACTTGAACACCACCGCGGGCTCCAGCCGCATCACGCGCCGCAGGCTGATCCACGCGCTGACCAGGCAGCACGTCAGGATCGAGGTGGCGCCGAAGAGGGCGACGCGCCAGTCGAGCTGGAACGCCAGCGGCCCGCCCTCGGCCAGCCAGCCGGTGAGCGCCGCGAGCCCGAATCCCATTCCGAACCCGATCAGCCCGACCGCCAGCACCTGCACCGAGACCATCCGCACGATCCGCGCGTTGGTGATCCC
>CANHFL010000008.1 GCA_947459855.1 Planctomycetaceae bacterium
CGCCGCGATCCCCGAGGCGATCGAGCCGAAGGACGACCACGCCGCAGCCGAGGCACGCGCGCGCACGCAGGGCCAGCAGCCCGAGCGCACCGCGACCAGCCCGCGCCCGGTTCGGCCGCCCGAGCCGTCCCCGCTGCCACGGCCGCCGGCCGCGCAACGGGCCGCGCCGACGAATGCGGCGCCCACGGCGCCACCGGTCCCGTCGGCCCCGCTCCGCGTGCTGCTGGCCGAGGACGGCGTCGACAACCAGCGCCTGATCCTCTACCACCTGAAACGCTGCAACTGCGACGCGATGCTGGTCGAGAACGGCCGCGACGCCGTCGCCGCCGTCGAGGAGCGACGCGCGCGCGGCGAGCGCTTCGACGTGATCATCCTCGACATGCAGATGCCGCACATGGACGGCTACGAGGCCGCGCGGCGCCTGCGCACGGGCGGATGCGACTCGCTGATCGTGGCCCTCACCGCGGACGCGATGCAGGGTGACCGGGAACGTTGCCTCGCGGCAGGCTGCGACCGCTACCTGCCCAAGCCCGTGGACGCCCGCGAACTGGCCGTCCTGTTGGCCGAGGCGGCGGCAAAACGCGCTATCCGCTAGGATTCCGACCCTTCGGAACCCCGAAGGGACCCCAGCGTGCGCACCGCGATCATCAGCGACATCCACTCCAACCTCGCGGCCCTCGAGGCCGTGCTGGCGGACATCGACGGGCGCCGCGTCGACCGCATCATCTGCCTGGGCGACCTGATCGGCTACGGCCCGGACCCGGTGGCCTGCGCCGACCTGGTGGCCGAGCGCTGCGAGTGGTCGCTGATGGGCAACCACGACTTCGGCGTCCTCTACGAGCCGACGAACTTCAACGCCGCCGCCGAGCAGGCCGCGTATTGGACGCGCCGGCAGTTCGAGCGCGCCGCGCAGGACGACCCCGCGTCCGGCCAGCGCCGCTGGAACTTCCTGGGCCACCTGCGCGTGCGCGTCAGCGACAACGGCTACCTGTGCGTGCACGGCACGCCGCGCCGCCCGATCAACGAGTACCTCTTCCCCGACGATGCGATCAACAACCCGCAGAAGCTGGGGAGCATCTTCGACCGCGTCGAGCACGTCTGCCTGGTGGGACACACCCACGTCCCCGGAGTCTTCACCGACGACCAGGAGTTCTGGAAGCCCGACGAGCTGACCGAGCGCACGTTCACCGTCGAGCCCGGCCAGAAGGCGATCGTGAACCCCGGCTCCGTGGGCCAGCCGCGCGACGGCGACCCGCGCGCGTCCTACGCGATCCTGGACACCGGCGACAGTTCGGCGAAGCACACGATCGAGTTCTTCCGGCTCCCGTACGAGGTCGACCTGACCGTGGACAAGATCCACGCGATCCCCGAGCTGCACGACTGGCTCGGCGACCGCCTGCGCGAAGGCCGCTGACCGCGCACGGGCGCCGGGCCGATGGCCCGCACACCCCCACAACCACAGAGAAACATGCCCGCGAACACCCCGAACGCGAAGTTGCGTCGCCTCGTCCTCACCGCGCTCCTGCTGGTCGCCGTCGGCGGCATCGGCGCGATCATCATCCTTGGCAAGGGACAGGAGCAGGCCCGCAGGTCGGCCGGCGATCCCGAGCCCATCGCCGCGATGGCGAAGGGCGGGGAGGCGCCTGCGACGCCCGCGCCCGGTGCGAAGGCGGCTGACGCGAAGCCGGCCGACGGCGCCGCGGCGTCCGCCGCCACCGTCGCGAAGGACCCGAACGCGCCCAAGCTCACGGCCCGCGCGCCCGGCCAGGCCGTCGCGAAGCCCGCGCCGATCGGTTCGCTCGATCCCGCGAAGGCGCGCTTCCAGGTGACGTTCGCCGCCACCGGCGCCGGCGTCGAGCGCGTCGTGTTCAGCGAATACTGGCGCACGGCCGCCGAGGACCGGCAGGCCCGCCTGCACTCGAAGGGCGGCGAGAGCGCACCGGCGCTCCCGGCGGAATCGCAGCGCTACGAGCTGGCCGCCACGCAGGCCGGGATGGCCGGCCCCGGCGGCACGGCGAAGGCTTATTCGATCCCGCTGATGGCGGCGCGCGTCGTCGAGGTGGACGGCCAGCAGGTGGACGTCTACGGCGCCGTCTGGTCCGAGACCGCGCCAGGCGCGTTCGTCACCGAGATCGTCGACCCCGCCGGCGCCGTGCAGTTGCGCATCACGCGCCGCTGGGTGCTGGAGCCCGGCTCCTTCGACCTGCGCGTCGAGCAGCGCGCCGAGAACGCCGGCTCCGTGGCACGCACCGTGCGCTGGCTGCAGTTCGGCCCGTGCGCGCTGAACCGCGACGCGAACGAGCTGGTCGACACGCGCCGCTTCCAGGCCGGCTACCTGATGAGCCCCGAGCGCGACCCCGCGCAGGCGACCGTCATCGCGCACGGCGCCACGCTGAACCACGCCGACGTCGTCAAGCAGATCGAGGGCGGCGACTGGGTCCTCTGGCCGAACGCTCAGCAGAAGGAGGAGAAGTACGGCCTCTCGTGGTTCGGGTCGACCAACCGCTACTTCGCGCTGGCCGTTCACGCGCCGTACGCGCCGCCCACATCCGATTCGCGCGCGATCGCGCCCGCGGTGGCCGTCGTCGAGGGCCAGGCCGGCATGGTCGAGCACGACGGCACGCAGGAGCCGGTCGTGTTCACGACCGCGGCCAGCCAGGCCGTCCCCATCGCGCCCGGCACGGCCGCCGCGTTCGACATC
Source organism: Planctomycetaceae bacterium (assembly GCA_947459855.1). Lineage (GTDB taxonomy): Bacteria > Planctomycetota > Phycisphaerae > Phycisphaerales > SM1A02 > UBA966. Next base: position 2,702 of record CANHFL010000008.1, read on the forward strand.
GGCGTCTACGCGGGCCCGCTGGACCGCGCGCTGCTGACGGGCACGCAGCCCTACTCGGCCCTCAACATGCAGGGCCTCATCCTGTACCTGATGAGCGGCTGCTGCAGCTGGTGCACCTTCAGCTGGCTGGCCGACTTCCTGGTGTGGTTCCTGGGCTTCCTGCACAACTGGGTCGTGTTCGACTGGGGCCTGGCGATCATCGTGCTGGTGATCTGCGTGCGCGCCGTGCTGCACCCGCTGACGCGCCGCTCGCAGATCAGCATGCAGCGCGTGACGCGCCAGATGGCCGCGATCAAGCCCGAGCTGGACGCCATCCAGAAGCGCCACAAGGGCGACGCGCAGAAGATCCAGGAGGAGACCGTCCGCCTGTACCGCGAGCGCGGCGTGAACCCGCTGGGCTGCGCGGGCGGCATGCTCCCCACGTTCCTGCAGATGCCGATCTGGATCGCGCTGTATGCGGTGCTCTACTTCGCGTTCGAGCTGCGGCAGCAGCCGGCCTTCTTCGGCGTGTTCCAGAACCTGGGCGGCTGGGGCTTCCTGGCCGACCTGAGCGCGCAGGACCGCTTCATCCCGCTGGGGACGACGATCAACCTGTACGTCATCCAGCTCTCGTCGATCAACCTGATCCCGATCCTGATGGGCGTGGTGTTCTGGCTGCAGCAGAAGTACATGGCGCCCGCGCCGACCGCGAACATGACGCCCGAGCAGGAGAGCCAGCAGAAGATGATGAAGTGGATGATGGTCATCCTCTTCCCCTTCATGCTGTACGCCGCGCCGAGCGGCCTGACGCTCTACATCGCGACCAGCACCCTGGTGGGCATCTTCGAGAGCCGCCGCATCAAGGCCGAGGTCGACAAGATGGACTTCACCAAGCCGCAGCCGAGCAAGCCCGGCTTCCTCGGCAACGTGATGCAGCAGGCCATGCAGCGCGCGGCCGATGCGCAGAAGCAGCAGGCGCGCAACGCGCCGGCGAAGAAGTTCCGCGACCGCTGAGCGCGCGATGGGCGACGGGCGGACCATCGTCGCCGTCGCGAGCGCACCCGGCCCCGCCGCGCGCGGCATCGTCCGCGCCGGCGGGGCCGGTTGCCTTCACGCGGTGCGTGCCGTGCTGGAGCCGGGATGCGCGGCGGAGCGGGCGCTGGCGCAGGGCGCGCGCGGCGTGCATGCCGGGCGATTGGCCGGGGCGCTGCCGCCGATCGCGGTGCTGGTGGTCGCGATGCCCGGGCCGGCGAGCGCCACGGGCGAGGACTGCGCCGAGATCCATGCGCCGGGGAACGCGGTGCTGCTGGACCGGATCGTGGACGCATTGGTCGCGGCAGGCACGGGCGAGGTGCGCCGCGCGGGCCCCGGCGAATTCAGCGCGCGCGCGGTGCTGGCCGGGCGCATCCCGCTGGCCGAGGCCGAGCGCGTGGCGGCGGCGATCGCCGCGGAGACCGACGCGCAGCTGGACGCGGCGGCGGCGCTGCGGCGGAACGCGGGCGGCGAGCGGGCCGCGGCATTGGCGGGGATCGTCGCCGATGCGCTGGCGCTGGTGGAGGCGGGGATCGACTTCACCGACCAGGAGGACGTGCAGGCGATCGCACCTGCGGAGCTGGCTGCCAGGCTTGCGGAGGTGCGGACGGCGCTTGGTGCGATGATCGCACACGCGGGCGGCGCCGAGCATGCACGGCGCGCGGCGCGGGTGGTGCTCGCGGGGCCTCCCAACGCGGGAAAGAGCTCGCTGTTCAACGCGTTGCTGGGGCGCACGCGCGCGGTGGAGTCGCCGGAGCGCGGCACGACGCGCGACACGGTGGAGGAAGCGCTCGAGGTCGCGCCGGGCGTCGAGGTGCTGCTGGTCGACGCACCCGGCCTGGACGAGGCCGCCGAGGCGATCGACCACCTGATGCAGGCGCGTGCGCGCGCGGCGATCGAGCGGGCGGACGTCGTGCTGGCGTGCGGCGACGGAGATTCGGCGGATGACGCCCCGCTCCACTTGCCGGATCCCGCTGGGCGCGTGATCCGCGTGGCGACCAAGCTGGACGACGGCCGATGTGCGCCGCCCGGCGCCATCGCCACGAGCGCACGCACCGGCCGCGGGCTGGACGGGCTGCGCGCGGCGATCGCCGCGGACGTCGACGGGCTCTGCGGGCACCGGCAGTCGGAGGAGGATTCGCTGGGTGCCGCGCAGGCGGCGCTGCTGGCGGAGGCGGTCACGGCGCTCGAACAGGCGCGGGACATCGTGCGGGGCAACCGCCGCGCAGGCGAGCCGCTTCCCGCGCGCCTCGCCCACCCGGAACTCGTCGCGGCGTCGCTGCGGACGGCACTCGACCGCCTGGGCGAGGTGTCCGGTGCGATCCCGCCGGATGACGTGCTCGGTCGGCTGTTCAGCAGCTTCTGCATCGGCAAGTGAGCGCGCCGAGCGGGGATGCCGCGGACGCCGTCGAACCGCCACGCACCCGCCAGGCCGCTACCCTGCGGCCGTGCAAGGCTCCATCGACATCCGCGTGCGCTACTGCGAGTGCGACCCCATGGGCGTCGTGCACCACACCGTCTACCCCGTCTGGTTCGAGATGGGCCGCACGGAGCTGCTGCGCCAGACCGGGCGCACGTACCGCGAGTTCGAGGAGGCCGGGATCTTCCTGGCCGTCGTCCGGCTGGAGGCCAGCTACAAGCGCCCTGCGCGGTACGACGACGTCGTGCAGCTGCGCACGACGCTCGCGAAGGTGGGCGCCGTGAAGGTCGAGCACACGTACGAACTGTGGCGCGGCGAGGACCTGCTGGTCACCGGCGCGACCACGCTGGCGTGCCTGGACCGCGAGGGCCGCGCGCGCGCGATGCCCGACGGGTTCCTGACCGCCTGAGCGGGCTCACCGCCTGGACGCGCCGCGCGTTCCCGCGGCGCCGCCCGGATTCCGCCCCTGCCGCGTCCGCACGCGCAGCCCGGGCGCCCGCAGTTCCGCGCGGATCGCCGCCAGCGCGCCGCCGGCCAGCGCACGGTCCACGGCGTAAGCCACCGCGGCGCTCGGCACGCCCACCAGGAGCAGCGCGGGCGTCATGCTCTCGATCCACGTTTCCGCCACCAGTGCGGCCGGCAGCGCGCGCTCCCACGCCTCGGCGGCGGCGGACGAGCCCTTCGACGAACGCTCGGCCTGGCGCGCGACCTCGTTCACCAGCGCGCGGATGCCCAGGTCCGGCACGCGCGGGGCGCGGCGCTCGCACATCGCGCGCGCGCGCAGCAGCGCGGGATCGACGGGCGCGGCATCGCCCGCGCCGGCGCCTGCCGCACGCTTCCGCGATCCGCTGCCTGGGGTCTTCCGGACCATGCGGCGCATCGTAGGTGCGCAGGTACCCTGCGCCGCACATGGTTCCCGTGCGCCTGCAGAACATCCGCAAGGACTTCGGCCCCGTGGTGGCCGTGGCGGACGTCACGCTGGAGGCACCCGGCGGCGCGCTCACGTTCCTGCTGGGGCCGTCGGGCTGCGGCAAGACCACGCTGCTGCGCATGGTGGCCGGCTTCACCGAGCCTTCCGCTGGCCGCGTGCACTTCGGCGACCGCGACGTCACCGCGCTGCTCGGCATGGTCTTCCAGGGCTACGCGCTGTGGCCGCACATGACGGTCGCGCAGAACGTGGCGTTCGGGCTGGAGGTGCGCAAGGTGCCCGCCGACGAGCGCCGCCGCCGCGTGGCCGAGGCGCTCGAGCTGGTGCGCATGGCGGCCTACGCCGACCGCAAGCCGAACGAGCTCTCCGGCGGCCAGCAGCAGCGCGTGGCGCTCGCGCGCGCGATCGTCTACCGCCCCGAGGTGCTGCTGCTGGACGAGCCGCTCAGCAACCTGGACGCGAAGCTGCGCCTGGAGATGCGCCACGAGATCCGCCGCATCGTCGACGAGACGCGCGTCACGGCCATCTACGTCACGCACGACCAGAAGGAAGCGCTCAGCCTGGCCGACAAGGTGGTCGTGCTGCGCGACGGCCGCATCGAGCAGATGGGCGGCGCGCGCGAGCTGTACGAGCGGCCGGTGAACCGCTTCGTCGCGGAGTTCCTGGGCGAGGCGAACTTCCTGCAGGCCGCGGCCGAAGGCACGATCGCGCGGGGAGCGGGCGGCGCCGTCGGCGCGGACCCGACCCCCGCTGCGCGCACCATCCGCACCGCCGCCGGCACGCTGCGCACGACCGGCGCCGGCGAGGTCCCGGCGGGAACGCCGCTCCTGGTCGCCGTCCGCCCCGAGGCGCTGCGGCTGCACCCCGACGCGCAGGTGGCGACGACCGAGCCCGCCCTGCGCGGCGTCGTCGCCGAGACGACCTACCTGGGCGAACTTGCCGAACACCACGTGGACTGCGCCGGCACGCGCGTCCGCGTCTTCGAGCTGAACCCGCGCCAGCGGTCGCGCCGCGGCGAGCCGGTGGCGCTGACGGCGGATGCGGAGCAGGTGGTGGTGTTGGGTGGGTAAGGGCGAGCTTTGCTCTCGCCCTCTTCGCGGTGGTACACCGCCCCGCATGACCCGCACCCCCGCGCTCGCGCTCGCCGCCACTGCCTCGACCGCCGCCATCTCCGCCTTGCTGCTGGCCGCGACGCCGACCACACAGCCCGCGACGCCGACCGCAGGTGCACACGAACAGCCCGGCACCCCCACCGAATCCAAGTCCGCCCGCGACGCGCGCATGAAGTGGTGGCGCGACGCGCGCTTCGGGATGTTCATCCACTTCGGTCTCTACAGCCAGCCCGCCGGCGTCTGGGCCGGCAAGGACTGGCCCGGCGCGGGCGAGTGGCTGCTGCACAACGCCAAGGCCGACCCGATCGAGTACGAGAAGACGCTCGTGCCTTCATTCAACCCGGTGAAGTTCGACGCGAAGGAATGGGCCGACCTCGCCCGCGACGCCGGCATGAAGTACGTCGTCATCACCACCAAGCACCACGACGGGTTCGCGCTGTGGGACTCGAAGGTCAGCGACTACGACGTGATGGCGACGCCCTTCAAGCGCGACATCATGAAGGAGCTCTCCGACGCGGTGCGTGCCGACGGGCTGACGATGTGCTGGTACCACTCGATCATGGACTGGCACCACCCGGACTACCTGCCGCGCCGCGAGTGGGACAAGCGCCCGGCCGATCCCGCCGGCTACCCGCGCTACGTGGAGTACATGAACGCGCAGCTGCGCGAACTGCTCACGAACTACGGCCCGATCGGCATCCTGTGGTTCGACGGCGAGTGGGAGAACACCTGGAACCACGACCTGGGCAAGCGCACCGACGACTTCGTGCGCTCGCTGCAGCCCGCGATCATCGTGAACAACCGCGTCGACACCGGCCGCGCGGGCATGGAGGGCTTCAGCGCCGACGAGAAGTCGCGCGGCGACTACGGCACGCCCGAGCAGACGATCCCGCCGAACGGCATGCCCGGCCGCGACTGGGAGACGTGCATGACGATGAACGGCACATGGGGCTTCAAGCTGAGCGACACGCGCTGGAAGAGCTCGCAGGACCTGATCCGCAAGCTCTGCGACATCGCGTCGAAGGGCGGCAACTTCCTGCTGAACGTCGGCCCGCGCGGCGACGGCACGATCCCGCCGGAGAGCGTCGAGCGCCTGCACCGCATGGGCGCGTGGATGAAGGTGAACGGCGAGGCGATCTACGGGACGGCGGCCTCGCCCTTCCCTCGCACGCTGCCGTGGGGCCGTGTGACCTGCAAGCCGGGCGTGGCCGCGGGCACGGCGGAAACCATGCTCAACCTCTTCGTGTTCGACTGGCCGAAGGACGGCACGCTGCGCCTGGACGGCCTGCGCAGCGACCCGATGGGCGTGACCGTGCTGGGCGACGCCGGCCGCAAGGCGACCGCCGCGCGCGACGACCGCGGCGTGGTGGTCACCGGCCTAGGTTCCGCGCCCGTGGATGCCGACGCAACGGTCGTGCAGCTGCGCGTCGCGGGCACGCCGCAGGTGGACCCGGTCTACGTGACGCCCGCGGCCGACGGCACGGTGACCTGCCGCGCGGCGGACGCCGTGACCACCGGCAGCATCCAGTACGAGAGCCACTACGAGAACCTGGGCTGGTGGCGCGACACGGCCAGCACGGCCTCGTGGGACGTCAAGGTCGCCAAGGCGATCGGTTTCCGGGTGAAGCTGGACTACGCCTGCAACGAGACATGCGGCGGCGAGATCGAGGTCGACGTCGGCGGCACGAAGCTGAGGGCTACCCTGCCACCGCGCAAGGACTGGGGCGACTTTGCGACGGTGGACGTCGGCATGACCACCATCCCGGCCGACAAGCCGGTCCGCGTGACGGTCCGCGCCCTGACCAAGCCCGGCGAGTCGTTCATCAACCTGCGCAGCGTCACGCTCACCCCGATGCAGTGGTGAAGTAGCCTGCGCGTCCCATGTCCGAGCCAACGCCGACCGCCCCCATCCCCACCAGCAACGACGCCCCGGTCTTCGACCTCAACGGCACGAAGGTGCCGCTCTCGCCGCAGGAGCGCGGCGTCTACGGATGGCTGGCCGGGCAGGTCTACATGAACCTCTGCAAGCCGGAGGGCGTGCCGCCGCTCCAGGGCCTGCTGGCCATGATGGCGCTCGACGCCGCCCGGCAGGACGTCACCAACGACGACCCGCGCGTGCAGGCCGTGCTGAACGTGCTGTGGCAGATGGGCATCGCGAAGGTGCGCACCGAGGGCGAGGGCGCCGATGCGCGCGTGAGCTGGGACGCCGGCACGCACGCCTCGATCGGCAGCCGCCCGGTGATCGAGCACTTCACCGAGGAAGGCGCGCGCGAGGGCCGTGCGCTGGCCGCGGCGCTGATGATCGCGACCAGCCGGCAGGTGCGCATCAACGGCGTCGAACTGGCGATCCGTCCCGTGAACCTGGAACTGCTGCAGGCGCAGGGTGTTGAGCTGCAGAAGCGCATGCAGCCCGGCAAGGAGGACGCCAGCCTGACCGCGGCGCGCTACGTCGCCGAACTGCTGGCGCAGGGCGCCACCGACAAGGACCTGCGCCTGCGCGCGGCGCTGGAGCTGGCGGCCGACCTGGGCATCCGCTCGATGCTGGTCGACGCGCCGTCCCGGCAGCTGCGCATCGAGGGCTTCAACGAGCAGGCGGCGGTCGCGGCCGCGTACCTGCAGGGCCTGACGGGCGAGCAGTTCGACCTGGCGCTCAAGCGCATCCAGACGCTCAACCAGGTCGCGCAGGAGACCGCGCGCCGGCTGGCCGAGCAGGCGAAGACGGGCAACACGAAGGCCGCGGCGATCGCCCCTCGCGCGCAGGCCCAGGCCGCGCCGGCCGGCGTGGCGACCCCCGTGAAGCGCCGCCGCCGGGACTGAGCGGCGGCGGGCCCTGGTGCCCGCGCCGGGGCCGGCCCCGGCGCCACGCCCGGATATCCGGTTCAGGGCCGCCTGCACAGGCGGAATGTGTGGCGCAGGCGAGCGCTTTGGCATGAAAAACTCGTTCGTGGACTTGCCGCGCGCGGCCGGGAATCGATCGTCCGGGTGTCCTGCGGAGATCGCCCTGCGGTGGTGGCGGCCCGACGGGACATGGCGGAGGTGTGTGATGTGCGGTTCGCTCGATGACCAAGCGCGGCGGGGGGTACGGAACGTGCCGGCCTGCCCGCTCGGCATCGAGCTCCGCACGCACGCCCCGCGCAATGCCCGCCTCTACCGCGCGACGCTGGGCGACCTGCCCGGCCTGACGATCAGCGAGGGTGCCCTGCTCGACGCATGCGCGCACGATGCGGTGATCGCGCCCACGAACAGCTTCGGCTACCTGGACGGCGGCGTGGACCAGGCGTTCGCGCACCGGTTCGGACCGCGCCTGCAGCGTGCGCTGCATTCGCGCATCGCCGAAGAGCACGAGGGCGAGCTTCCGGTGGGCGAGGCGGCGATCCTGGCCACCGGCGACTTCCTGCTGCCGTTCCTGGTGGCGGCGCCCGCGACGAAGCTGCCGGGATCGATCTCGGTGGAGCCGCTCCTCTTCAGCGCGATGATGGCGGCGTTCCGCGCGATCGCGCGCTGGAACGCGGCCGACGAGGGTCCGGCGATCGAGAACGTCGTCCTGCCCGACATCGCGCGGATGATGCCCGGATGGCACCCCGACCGGCTGGTGCTGCAGCTGCGGGAGGCGATCGAGGCGTGGAACGGCGTGCGCCGCGACGGACGCGCGCAGGCGGCGTGAGCGGGAGCAGGCACAGGCGACAGGCGTGACGCGCGTCGGGGGTTCGCGGTGGCGTCACGCCGCCGCGACGGGCGGCATGGGCACGCCGATCGAATCGCAGACCGCGCGCATCAGCTCGGCTTCCTCGACGGTCGTGCGGCCGTCCGCGGCCACGCACGCGACGCACGCATCCACCAGCACGCGCTTGAGGCGCGGCGGCGCGGTGTCGAGCGCGCCCAGCGCGTCGTCCAGCGCATCGAGCGTGCAACGGGCGGTCGCGACCGGTTCCGGCGGCAGCATGGGCGCGGCGGCACGGGCGGCGGCCCACGCGCGGCGCGCGGCGGCGGCATCGGACGCGCCGCTCCAGGCCAGTACCGAGGCGACCAGCGCCACGTCGGCGGTGGTGGCGCCGCGGGTCCGGGCGGCGTGCGCGGCGCCGCGGCCCTCGATGGCGCGGCGCAGCACCACCCGGACGGTCCACTCCACGCGGTCCACCTGGCCGTCGGCCGCGATCAGGTCGGCAAGCGCCGTGCGGAAGGAAGCGAGCTGCACGGGCGAGAGCAGCGTGAGCGAGGACGCGGCGATCTCGAGGAGCGGCAGGCGGTGTTCCGGGCGCGGCGCCGGATGCACGGCGGAGAGGTCGGCCACGGCGTCGCGCAGCGCGGGATC
>CANHFL010000009.1 GCA_947459855.1 Planctomycetaceae bacterium
ATCAGGACGCGCCGGCCCTTCACGTCGCCGATCAGGTTCTTGACGGTCACCTTCGTGCCGCTCTGGCGGCGCTTGTCGATGATGGCCATGTCGAAGCCGAGCAGGCTCGCGAACATGTTGGCCACCTTCACGTTGCCCACGTCCGGGCTCACGACGACGCACTCGCCCAGCGAGTCGCGCATGGCCTGGTAGTGCTCGACGAGCACGGGGGCCGCCGTGAGGTGGTCCACCGGGATGTCGAAGAAGCCCTGGATCTGGGCGGCGTGCAGGTCGACGCACAGCACGCGGTCGCAGCCGGCCTCGGTGATGAGGTTCGCGACCAGCTTCGCGGTGATGGGCACGCGGCCCTCGTCCTTGCGGTCCTGGCGCGCGTAGCCGAAGTAGGGGACCACGGCGGTGATCCGCTTGGCGCTCGCGCGGCGCAGGCAGTCGATGTAGACGAGCAGCTCCATGAGGCTGTCGTTGACCGGCATCGACGTGCTGCCCACGATGAAGCAGTCGCGGCCGCGGACGTCCTCGGCCAGCTTCACCAGCAGCTCGCCGTCGGGGAACTGCACCGTCTCGGCCTGTCCGAGCGGGATCTCGATGTGGTCGCACATCCGCTGGGCAAGCTCGCGCCCGATGCGGGTCGCGAAGATTTTCAGGTGGTCGCGGTCGGTCGCGCTCATGCCATGGCTCCGGTCGGGCGTGCGGAACGGCTCTGGAGGATGCGGGTGACTTCGTCGAGCTGCTCGGGCGTGTTGACGCTGAGGACGTCCTCGGGCGGCACCGCGTCGACGACGCTCACGCGCTTGCCGTCGCGGAGCAGCAGTTCGAACACGTCGGTCAGGTAGTACTCGCCGCTGGCGTTCTGGTTGGTCACGCGCTTCAGCGCGTCGAACAGGTCCGCCGTGCGGAAGCAGTAGTAGCTGGGGTTGATCTCGCGGATCCGCAGCTGCTCGGGGGTTGCGTCCTTCTGCTCGACGATGCGCGCGAAGTTGCCGTGCGCGTCGCGCTGGATGCGGCCGTAGCCCTGCGGGTCGGGGATCACCGCGGTGGCCAGCGTGGCGGCCGCGCCGCTGGAGCGGTGCGTGTCGAGCAGGACCCGCAGCGTCTCGGCGCGGATCAGCGGGCCGTCGCCGCACAGGACCAGGACCTCGTCGCCCAGCTGGCCTCGCTCGAAGAGGGGGCGCGCCATGTCGGCGGCGTGGCCCGTTCCCAGCTGCGGCATCTGCATCACGAACTCGGTGCCGGCGCGGCCGTCGAAGTGCGCGCGCACCAGGTCGGCGCCGTGGCCGATCACCAGCACCACCGGCGAGCAGTGCACCGCGCGCGCGGCGTCGACGACCCACTCCACCATCGGGCGGCCCATCGCGTGGTGCATCACCTTGGGCAGGTCGCTCTTCATGCGCGTGCCCTTGCCGGCGGCCAGGATCAGCGCGCTGCAGGTGTACGTGGAGGGATTGGTGTTCGTGCTCATCGCGGGGTCGCAGTGGGGGAGTGGGCGACCATCGACGCGCGGTTGGGTGGAACTGGCCCGCTAGGATTCGAACCTAGACAAGCAGGACCAAAACCTGCTGTGCTACCGTTACACCACGGGCCAACGGCTGCGTCGATGGGGTTGTCGATCTGGCGTTCAGTCGTGCGCGGGGGCGCCTCCAGGGGTTCAACCGTCGCCTGCGCGTGGCAGGCTCATCCGTCTGGCGCGGACCGGGAAACCCTGGCCGCGGCACCCTCGAGGCTGGAACAGCGCGGTCAATGCCGCTTTGCGCTGTCCCATGCGACGCCAGGCATCCAGCCAGTCGTCGTCGGCCCATCGTGAGGGACGGGACATGGTAGCGGAAGCGGCCGATGAACGAAATGGTGTTCGGGATAACCCGGGGTGGTTTCCTGCGGAAACCACCCCGGGTTATCCCGAACGGGGTTTCCTATCGGACGCCCGTTGCGGTATCCAGTTGCGCTGCAATGCCCCGGCCGCTGACCCCTGAACTGGTGCTGACCGGCTACCTGCGCGGCGCCTTCCCGATGACGGACCCCGAAACGGGCCGCGTCGACTGGTTCACGTGCGACCCGCGGGCGATCGTTCCGCTGGATGGGGGGTTCCGCGTGCGGCCCAGCCTGGCGCGCGTGGTGCGCAGCGGGCGCTTCGAGATCCGCGTGGACACCGCCTTCGACGACGTGATCGCCGACTGCGCCCGCGACCGCTCCGACGAGAACCGCAACTGGATCGGCGACGAGCTCCGCGCCGTCTACGGCGAACTCCACCGCATGGGCTTCGCGCACAGCGTCGAGGCGTGGCGCGGCGGGCAGCTGGTGGGCGGCCTCTACGGCGTGGCGATCAAGGGCGCGTTCTTCGGGGAGAGCATGTTCTGCCGACCCGAGCTCGGCGGCACCGACGCCAGCAAGGTGTGCCTGGTGCACCTGGTCGATCGGCTGCGCGCGGGCGGGTTCGTGCTGTGCGATTCGCAGTACGCGAACGCGCACATGGCGCAGTTCGGGCTGGTCGAGATCCCGGCCGCCGAGTACCTGGCGCGGCTCGAGGACGCGGTCGAGGTCACGGCAGTGTGGTAGCCTCCGGCCCCATGAGCAACACTCCTCCGGTGGCACCCATGCCGGTGTCGGGCGCTTGGCAGCCCAAGAGCCTCGTCCCGCCGATCCTCATCACCATCTGCTGCTGCCTCCTCGGCGGCATCGGGGCGATCGTGTTCACGGCGCAGGCCAACACGGCCGGCGCGTCGGGCAACATCGCACTGGCCGAGCAGAAGGCCCGCACCGCGAAGACCTGGATGATCGTCTCGGTCGTGCTCGGCGTGATTTCGGCGGTGGTCGGCGGCATCCTGTCGGCGATGGGTCAGCTGGCGCAGAGCGCCCAGCCCTGACCGTGGACGCGACGCCGTCACGAAGGTGGCATTCGCCGCGGTTCGCCGCCGGCGCGCTGCTGCTCACCCTCTGCGCCGTGGCGCTCCTGCTGTGGTTTCGGCCTCCGGCGCCTGGCTCGTGGTACCCGTCCTGCCCAACCCGGACCCTTCTCGGCATCCACTGTCCGGGCTGCGGCTCCACGCGTGCATGCGGGGCGCTGGCGCATGGCGACGTGGTGGGCGCCTGGCGCTTCAACCCCGCGTTGGTGCTGGTTGGGCTCCCGCTGCTTGGGTGGCTCGTGGTGTCGGCGATCGCCGCGCTCGTCACCGGTCGCTGGCTCCGCGCGCCGATCGCGCTGCCCCCGCGTGCCGGCTGGTGGATCGCGGCGCTGCTGGTCGCCTACATGGTGCTGCGGAACGTCCCGGTTCAGTCGCTCGATTGGCTGCGTCCGCCCGACCACGCGTTGCCCGCGTGAATCGGTCGATCATCCGGGCCGTGCGTTTCCGACGCTCAGCGGCGGGGGAGCTTCGCGATGGCGCGGCCTAGGTCGCCGCGGCCGATCAGCCGCATCTTTCCCGCCAGCGGGCGCAGGACGGCCACCGACTTCGCCGCGCGGGGCGCGAGCGGGGGCTGCTGCTGGCTGGGGCGGGTCAGAAGCATGGGTGCCGGATGGTAACTCCGGGACTGCGCAAGTCAAGGAGACTTGCTGCAACTCCAGCGTCTGCAGGATGTTATGGCGGACCTTTGGCTCCGGATACGGGCGCGGCGCCCCCTGCAGGGCTCGGGCCCGCCGCCCTTCCTCACACGTTGAACAGGAAGTGCGCCACGTCGCCGTCCGCCATGACGTAGCCCTTGCCCTCGCTGCGCATGCGGCCTGCCTCGCGGATCGCTTTCTCGTTCTTGTGCTTCTGCAGGTCGGGCACCGAGTAGATCTCGGCCCGGATGAACCCGCGCTCGAAGTCCGTGTGGATGACGCCGGCGGCCTGCGGGGCGGTGGCGCCCTTCTGGACGGTCCAGGCGCGGATCTCCTTGGGGCCCGCGGTGAAGTAGCTCTGGAGCCCCAGCAGGTCGTACGCCGCGCGCGCCACCGTGTGCAGCGCGGGCTCCGACATGCCCAGGTCCTTCAGCATCTCGGCGCGGTCGGCCTCGGTCAGTTCGGCCAGCTCGCTCTCGATCTTGGCGCAGACCACGACCACCTTGCCGCCGTTGGCGGCCGCGTAGTCGCGCACCTTCTTGACCAGCGGGCCGTCGCCCTTCGGGTCGGATTCGTCCACGTTGGCCACGAACAGCACGGGCTTGGCCGTGATCATGCCCAGGGAGCGCAGCGTCTTGCGCTCTTCCTCGTCCAGCTGCAGGCTGCGGACGGGGTTCCCGGCGTCCAGGCAGGCCTTGCACTTCTGCAGGACGGCCACCTTGGCGATGGCCTCCTTGTCGCCGCCCCTGGCGGTCCGGGCCGCCTTGTCCAGGATGTTGTCGACGCCCTGCATGTCGGCCAGCATCAGCTCGGTCTCGATGGTGCCGATGTCCCGGATCGGGTCGACCGAGCCCTCGACGTGGACGATGTCCGCGTTCTCGAAGCACCGGACGACGTGCAGGATGGCGTCGACCTCGCGGATGTGGCTCAGGAACTTGTTCCCCAGGCCCTCGCCCTCGCTGGCGCCGCGGACGATGCCCGCGATGTCGACCAGCCGGATGATGGCCGGGATGATCTTCTGGCTCTGGATGTGCTCCTGCAGGATCGCCAGCCGGTGGTCGGGCACGGTGATGACCCCGACGTTCGGCTCGATGGTGCAGAAGGGGTAGTTGGCCGCCTCGATCCCCGCCGCGGTGAGGGCGTTGAAGAGCGTGCTCTTTCCGACGTTCGGGAGGCCGACGATTCCTGCTTCCATAGGGGGAGGGATGGTACGCTCCCCGCACGGAACCTGCCCATGGACGGGCAGTTCCGCGCGGCAGGACGCCGCGGAACCGCCCACGGGCCCGATGGTCAGGACGACCGATGCCCTCCGACACAGGAACCCAGTCTCCCGCCGCACGGTCGGCCTCGATGTTCGAGCGCCGGATGCTGTGGATCGGCGTGGCCATGGTGCTGGTGGTCGGCGCGATGGCGGCGCGCCTCTTCAGCCTGACGATCGTTGGGGGCGCGCAGGCGCTGGCCGTGGCCGAGGGGCGCATGGACCGCAGCACGCTGCTGCCCACGGTGCGCGGCGCGATCACCGACCGCAAGGGCCGCGTGCTGGCCGAGAGCGTTCCCAGCTACGACCTGGCCATCCAGTACGCCGCGATCAACGGCGCGTGGGCCGACACGCGCGCGGTGGCCGCCGCGAAGAAGGAGGCCGGCCGCGCGGCGTGGAACAAGCTGGGCCCCGCCGACCGTGCCGCGCGCATCGAGTCTCACCGGCGCGAGCTGGCCGCCGAGCTCGAGGGCGTGCTGGACGCCGTCAGCGCCGCCGCCGGCGTCGCACGCACGGAGCTCGCCGACCGGATGGGCGAGGTGCGCACGCAGGTCGAGAAGAAGGCGCACGCCGTGTGGGATGCGCGGCTGGAGCTCGAGCGCGCGAAGTACGGCGAGGAGGCCGAGGCCGCGTTCAGCGCGCGCCCGATCGCCGAGCAGTCCGAGCCGCACGTGATCCTGACGCAGCTGCCCACGCAGGCCGCGTTCGCGCTGCGCAAGCTGGGCGACGCGCATCCGGGCATCCTCGAGGTGCAGGACAGCACGCGGCGCGTCTATCCCTGGGCCACGGCGAAGCTCGAGGTCGACCGCGCATCGATGCCGCGCCCGCTGCGCGGCGGCCCGGTCACGATCGAGCTGGCCGGCGTCGCGGACCACATCGTCGGCACCGTGCGCGAGGAGGTCTGGCGCGAGGACCTGGAGCGCCGCCCGTTCCGCGCATCCGGGGACGGCGATCTGCGCACGGACCTCGGCGGCTACCGCCCCGGCCGCGACATGATCGGCGCGCGCGGCATCGAGCGCACGTACGAGGACCAGCTGCGCGGCCTGCGCGGGCGCGAGGTGAAGCACCTGGACGACGGCCAGGTCGCGCGCACGGGCCCGACGCTTGGCACGCCCATCCAGCTGACGGTCGACATCGCGCTGCAGGCGCGCATCCAGGCGCTGTTCGACCCAAAGATCGGCCTGGCACGCGCGCAGCAGTGGCACTACGGCTGGAACGACGACGGCAGCCCGAAGCCCATGCCGCTGCCGTACCTCAGCCCGCTCAACGGCGCCGCCGTGGTGGTGGACGTCGACACCGGCGAGATCCTGGCCATGGTCAGTTGGCCCACGATGGCCGCCGGCGACGCGATGGACCCGCCCATGCGCACGCTGCGCGCCCCGCAGGTGAACCGCGCGATCGAGGCCCCGTACCCGCCCGGCTCGATCATCAAGCCGCTGGTCTACGTCAGCGCCGTGAAGGGCGGTGCGTTCCCGGCGGACGGCACCATCGAGTGCAACGGCCACTTCTTCGGCCCCAACGACGCGTTCGGCCGCTGCTGGATCTACCGCGCGCAGCACAAGTTCCTGACGCACAGCAAGCAACTGAACGGGCCGCTGGACGTCGAGGCTGGCATCAGCCGCAGCTGCAACATCTTCTTCTACACGCTGGCGCAGCGCATGGGCCTGCGGCAGCTGGTGGGCTGGTACCGCGACTTCGGACTGGGCACGCAGCTCGACGTCGGCCTGGCGCGGCGCGAGCCCGTCCGCGCCGAGGACGGCACCGTCACCGGCGAACGCCTGGTCGGCGAGCACGCGGGCCTGCTGCCGTCCGACGCCGCGATCGCCGAGATCGAGCGCAAGGGCGACCGCATCGTGCCGGTGATCGCTGGCATCGGGCAGGGGCCCATCGCGTGGACGCCGCTGCAGGCCGCGAACGCCTACGCGACGCTCGCGCGCGGCGGCGTGATTCGCGACGCCACGATCCTGCGCACCGACATCGCAGGACGCGGCACGCGCCGCACGGGCGACCTGGCGCTGGACCCGCGCAGCTGCGACCGCGCGCTGGAGGGCCTGCGCCAGGCCGTCGAGGAGCGCTGGGGCACCGGCCACCACGTCAGCTACGAGGACCGCCGTCCCGAGGCGATCATCAACGCGCCCGGCGTCGTGGTGTGGGCCAAGACCGGCACCGCGCAGGCGCCGCCGCTGCGCATCGACCACGACGGCGACGGCACGCCCGACGAGACCATCAAGGACCTGGACCACGGCTGGTTCGTCGGCCTGGCCGGCGACGCCGCGGAGAACCGCCCGCGCTACGCGATCGCGGTGTTCCTGGAGGACGGCGGCAGCGGCGGCAAGAGCGCCGGACCGATCGCCAACCAGGTCATCCACGCGCTGATCACCGAGGGCTACCTGCAGGGCGACGCGCGCGCCCGCCCGAAGCGCGCCGCGCCGCAGCCGCTGGGCGAAGGCGACGTCGAGCCGTCGGGGGGTGCCGGATGACGGTGCTCGTCTCCAACAGCCTGCCGCGGGGCCTGCGGCGCGAGCGCGCCTCGGCGGTGCGGACTCCCGCGCGCGAATGGCTGAACTGGGCGTGGCTCCCGGTGGTCGCCGCGCTGGGGCTCAGCCTGATCGGGGTCGCTGCGATCGGCACCACCGAACCGGGGCTGGCCAGCAAGCAGACGACGTTCCTTGGCGTCGGGATCGGCGCGGCGGCGCTGGTGGGCAGCCGCCACTGGCGCTGGCTGCAGAAGTGGTCGTGGGTGATCCTGGGCATCAACGTGCTGCTGATGCTCTTCCTGTTCGCTCCGGGCGTGCCCGAGTCGATCGTGCGCGCCCGCAACGGCGCGCGGCGCTGGATCAACGTGGGCTTCACCGACATCCAGCCCGGCGAGCTGGCCAAGCTCACCTGGATCCTGGCGATGGCGTCGTGGATGCGGGTCGCGCCCACCGTGCGGCGGCTGGAGAACGTGCTGGCGATGATCGCGGCGACCGCCGTCCCCGTGGCGCTGATCGTCCTCCAGCCCGACCTGGACAGCGCGCTTCTCTTCGGCCCCACGCTCGTCGTCATGCTGCTGGCCGCCGGCGCGCGGCTGCGGCACCTGGCCGCCATCTGCACAGTGGTGCTGGTGCTGGCGCCGTGCAGCTACCCGTTCCTGAAGCAGCACCAGCGCGACCGCATCGACGCGCTGGCGGCGCAGGTGATGGGCGACACGCGCGTCAACGACGGCATCGGCTACCAGGCGAACCGCGCGGTCACGCTGGCCGGTGCGGGCGGGCTTGCAGGGCGCGGCGCCGAGGATGCGGGCGCCCTGGTCAAGTACAACCGCCTGCCCGAGGAGTACAACGACATGGTCTTCGCGGTGGTCTGCTGCCGCTGGGGCATGCTGGGCGGGCTGGCGGTGTGGATCCTCGGGGCGGCCTACGCCTTCGGCGCGTTCATGGTCGCGCAGCGCGCGGGCAGCGCGTTCGGGCGGATCGCCGCCATCGGCATCGGCGCCATGGTCTTTCTGCAGCTGGCCGTCAACACCGGGATGACCATCGGACTGCTGCCCGTCACGGGCATGCAGCTGCCGTTCGTCAGTTACGGCGGTTCCAGCCTGGTCAGCCTGTGGCTCACGACGGGCGTCCTGTTCGCCATCGCCAGCCGCCGCGGCCGCGGATTCGACCGCGAGCAGGCGGCGGAGGGCTGAGGCGCACCGCCTAGGATCCATCCCATGCCCGTTGCCGTCCCTGCCATGCCGTCCGACGTCGCCCAGGCGCTTTCCGCCGCGGGCATCGAGCTCGAAGCGGGCGATGCCGAGAAGCTCCAGCGCTACCTGCAGGCGCTGCTGGACGCCAACGAGCGCTTCAACCTGACCGCGATCACCGACCCCGCCGAGGCGTGGGTTCGCCACGTCCAGGACAGCCTCACGCTGGTGCCGTTCCTGGCCAGCGCGGGGGCGCAGCGCGTGATCGACGTCGGCTCGGGCGGCGGACTTCCGGGCCTGCCGCTGGCGATCGTCATGCCGGACGTGCAGTTCACGCTGCTCGAGGCGACCGGCAAGAAGGCGGGCTTCATCTTCGACACCGCCGAGGCGCTTGGGCTCGCGAACGTGAAGGTGCTCAACGAGCGCGCCGAGGTGGCGGGGCAGGACCACAAGACGCACCGTGCGATGTACGACGCCGTGACCAGCCGCGCGGTCGGGCGGCTGCAGGTGCTGGCGGAGCTGACCGTGCCCTTCGCCAAGGAGGGCGGCACCGTGCTCTGCATCAAGGGCGACAAGGCCGCCGACGAGGTGGCCGAGGCCAAGCAGGCGCTCTACAAGCTGCACGCGCAGGTCGTGGACCTGCACAAGACGGCCACCGGCACGGTGGTGGTGATCGAGAAGTCGCGCGCCACCCCGCGCCAGTACCCGCGCCAGCCGGGCGAACCCAAGCGCAAGCCGCTCGCCTGAGCGCGCGGCAGTGGCCGACGATGACGTTGACGACCGACATCCTCCTGTCCGACACCGGGGCCGTCGCGCGGCGCCTGGCCGGTTTCGAGGTGCGCCCGCAGCAGCTGCGCATGGCGGCGGCGGTCGAGGCCGCGTTCGAGAACCGCCAGCGGCTCTTCGTCGAGGCGGGCACCGGCGTCGGCAAGAGCTTCGCGTACCTGATCCCGGCCATCCGGCGGATCGTGGAGCGCGGCGAGCGCGTGGTGGTGGCGACGCACACCATCAGCCTGCAGGAGCAGCTTCTTGAGAAGGACGTGCCGCTCCTCAACGCGGTGATCCCCGAGGAGTTCAGCGCGGTGCTGGTGAAGGGCCGCGGCAACTACCTGAGCCTGCGCCGCCTGAAGCTGGCCAGCGAACGCGAGGCCCGCCTCTTCAGCTGGGAGGACGACCGCAACGAACTGCGTCGCCTGGAGGACTGGGCGTACCGCACCGAGGACGGGTCGCTCGCCAGCCTGCCGCAGATGCCGCGGTCCGAGGTCTGGGACCACGTCGAGAGCGACGCGCACAACTGCATGGGCCGGCGCTGCCCGACGTTCGACAAGTGCTTCTACCAGGCCGCGCGGCGGCGCATGGAGAACGGGCAGCTGCTGATCACGAACCACGCGCTGTTCTTCGCGGACCTGGCGATGCGTTCGCGCGCCGGCGCCACGGGCGGCGTGCTGCCGCCGTACGACCACGTGATCCTGGACGAGGCGCACGAGATCGAGGACGTCGCCAGCGAGCACTTCGGGCTGCGGCTGGGCGAGGGTGCGGTGCGGCACCTGCTGCGCACGCTGTACCAGACGTCGACGGGGCGCGGGTTCCTGAGCTCGATGCGCGGCGGCGAGGGTGCGGAAGGCACGATCGAGGATTCGATCCGCAAGGTGCGCGCCTGCGAGAGCGCGATCGAGCGGCAGTTCGACGCGCTGTGGCAGTGGCACGAGCGCAACGGCGGCTCGAGCGGCCGGATGCGCGGGGCCGGCGAGGTGCCGGACCACCTGTCGGCGCCGATGCTGGAGCTGGCCGCGGCGCTGCGCCTGCTGCGCGACGTGATCACGTCCGAGGCCGACCAGCTGGAGCTGAACGCCTACGCCGCGCGCGCGGAGGGCTACGCACAGGCCTCGCGTGACCTGCTGGCGCAGGCCGTCGCGGGCTGCGTGTACTGGGTCGAGGCCGGCAAGCGCCGCCGCGGGGGAGAACGCCCGCCGCTGACGGTCGTGTGCGCCGCCGTGGACGTGGGGCCGATCCTGCGCGAGCATCTCTTCGCGCAGGACAAGGGCGTGGTGCTGACCAGCGCCACGCTGGCGACGCAGAAGGCCGACTTCCGCCACGCGGCGACGCGCCTGGGCTGCGACGACCCGCAGACCCTGCAGCTGGGCAGCCCGTTCGACTACGCGCGGCTGGTGGAGTTCATCGTGGACCGCACCATGCCGGAGCCGACCGCGCCCGAGTACGAGGACGAGCTGGCCGAGCGCGTCCTGGACCACGTGCGCGCCACGGACGGCGGCGCGTTCGTGCTGTTCACCAGCTTCCGCACGCTGGACGCGGTGGCCGAGCGCATCGTGGACACGCTGGCCGAGGACGGCCACCCGCTGCACATCCAGGGCAAGGGCGTGCCGCGGCACCTGCTGCTGCAGCGGTTCCGCGAGGACGAGCGCAGCGTGCTCTTCGGCGTCAGCAGCTTCTGGCAGGGGGTCGACGTGCGCGGCCGTGCCCTGCGCAACGTGATCATCACGCGCCTGCCGTTCGAGGTCCCGGACCGGCCGATCGTGCAGGCCCGCCACGAGCTGATCGAGGCGCGGGGCGGCAAGCCGTTCTTCGAGGATTCGCTGCCGCGCGCGGTGCTGCGCTTCAAGCAGGGCTTCGGGCGGCTGGTGCGCAGCTCCACCGACGAGGGCCGCGTCGTGGTGCTCGACCCGCGCATCGTGACCAAGCGCTACGGGCAGATGTTCATCGACGCGCTGCCCGAGGGCGTGGTCGTGCGGGCGTAGCGCTCAGCGCATCCACCCCAGCACCAACACGTCGCGCCGCACGCCGTCGAACGTGCACGCGCCGGG
>CANHFL010000010.1 GCA_947459855.1 Planctomycetaceae bacterium
CGCGATCGAGACCGCGCCCACGGCCGCGTAGGTCCGCCACCCCGGGGCGACCGCGCGCCCGCGCCCGTCACGCCACGCAACGACCAGCGCGAGCGGAGCCGGCGCCAGCGCGATGGCCCACCACAGGCCGACGGGCTCCCATGCCACGCAGAACAGCGCCGCGGAGAGCGCGGCCAGGGCTGCGGCACGCAGGGCCTCGCGGCGCGGCACGCGTCACTTTCCCGAGTAGTCGATGATGCGGCTGATCTCGGTCCGCAGCGCGGAGCGGTGCACGATCCGGTCGACGAAGCCGGCCTTCTCCAGGAACTCGGCCGTCTGGAAGCCCTCGGGCAGTTCCTGGCGGATGGTCTGCTGGATGACGCGCGGGCCGGCGAAGCCGATCAGCGCCTTGGGCTCGGCGAAGATCACGTCGCCCAGCATCGCGTAGCTGGCGGTCACGCCGCCGGTGGTCGGGTCGGCAAGCACGGCGATGTACAGGCCGCCCGCGCTGTCGAAGCGCGCGAGCGCGGCGCTGGTCTTCGCCATCTGCATGAGCGAGAAGCCCGACTCCTGCATGCGCGCGCCGCCGGAACAGCACACGATGACGAGCGGCAGGTTGTGGTCGGTCGCGTGCTCGATCGCGCGGGTCAGCTTCTCGCCGACCACGCTGCCCATCGACCCGGCCATGAACGTGAAGTCCATCACGCCCACGACCACCTTGCGGCCCTTGATGAAGCCGGTGCCGGTCTGGACGCCGTCCTGCTCCTTCGTCTTCCGCTGCATGTCGCGGATGCGGTCGATGTAGGGCTTCTGGTCGACGAAGTTCAGCGGGTCCATCGGCGCCATGTCGGCGTCGAGCGCCTCGAATGTGCCGGGGTCCAGCAACTGGTCGATGCGGGTGCGCGCCGAGATGCGCATGTGGTGGTCGCACTTCGGGCAGACCATCAGGTTCGCCTCGAGGCTCTTGCGGAAGACCGTCTCGGCGCACTCGGGACACTGCGTCCAGAGGCCGTCCGGGACGGCCTTCTTGGTGGCGATCTCTGCTCCGATCCAGGTGGGTTCCGGCACGCTCGGGCTCCTCCGTGAGAGACGCAGTGTAGCGGGCTGCGCCGCGGCGGCACGCGCTCACTCGCCCAGCAGGTCGGCGGCGCCCGCCGGCAGCAGGCTCTCGGTGCACCAGTGGCGGCCCTCGACCCGTTCCCACAGCCGCGAGCCGTCGCCGCGGGCCAGCGTGTCACGGACGATCGCCAGCGCGGTGCGGTGCAGCACCAGGCCGACGCGCTCGCCCTCGTGGCGCGCCAGGATGGCGGCCAGCGCGTCGAGGATCCGTGCGCGCGCCTCGGCGAAGGGCTCGCCTTCCGGTGGTTCGACGGTGAGCGGCGATTCGTTCCACTCCAGGAACCGGCTCTCGAAGCGGCGCTCGAACTCGGCCATCGACAGGCCCTCGAGGAGCCCGAGGTCGGGGTCGGCAAGCTCGGCGTCGGCGCGCACCGCGCAGGCAAAGCGGGTGGCGATGCCGTGGGCGGTCTCGGTCGCCGCGTCGTCGCCGGGGTGGTAGAGCACCTCGGGTCCGGTCGCCATGCGCGCGACGCGCTGGCGCAGGTCGGCCAGCGAGTCCGGCGTTGCGGGCAGGTTCGTACGGCCGCGCAGGCGCTGGGCGGCGTCCCAGTCGGTCTCGCACGGGCGGAAGAGCCAGAGGGTGGTCGGGCGCGCGGCCATCGTCACTCGCCGCGGATCGCGTGGATCGCGGCCGCCATGTCGGGCGCGCCGAAGATCGCGCTGGCGGCCACGAGTACGTCGCAGCCGGCGGCGCGGCACGCGGGCGCGGTGGCCGGCGAGACGCCGCCGTCGATCGCGATGCGCTGCTCCGGGCGCATGCGGGCGCGCAGCGCGGGAACCTTCGCAAGGACCTCGGGGATGAACGACTGCCCGCTGTAGCCGGGGTGCACGCTCATCACCAGGACGCTGTCGAGCTCGTCGATCCACTCGCCGACCGCGTCTGCGGGCGTCGCGGGGTTCAGCGCGCAGCCGACCGCCATGCCCAGGGCGCGGATGCGGCGGATGAGCCCGCGCGGGTGCGGCACGGCCTCGACGTGGAACGAGACGTGGTTGGTGCCGGCCCTCGCGAACGCCTCGACGAACGCACCGGGATCGGTGCACATGAGGTGCGTGTCGATGAACGCGCCTGGCGCGGCGCGGCGCACGGCGGCGCAGACCGCGGGCCCCATCGAGAGGTTCGGGACGAAGTGCCCGTCCATCACGTCGAAGTGGATCGCGTCGCCGCCAGCCGCGAGCGAGCGCCGGCACTCCTCGCCGAGCTGCGTGAAGTCCGCGGAAAGCACCGACGGCTCCACCAGGAGCCGTCGGGCGTCTGCGTACAGCCGGGGATCGGGCCGGTCGGCGGCCATCGGCTTCACTTGGCCGAGGCGCCGGCCTTCTTGCGCGCGTCGTTGTAGGTGTCGAGCGCGCGCTTCAGGGCGGGCTTCGCCGAGGGCGGCGCGGCCATCCAGGCGTCGTACTGCATCTCGTAGGCGGCGTTCAGGTCGCCGCGCGCCGCCGCGACGGCGGCCACGACGGCCAGCGCGTCGGCGTCGTCCGAGGAGGCGGCCGCCTTGACCTTGTCGGCCGCCAGCTGGGCGGCATCGAGGTCGCGCAGGTTGTTGGTCAGGTCCGGGCTGGTGGCCAGGTACTCGGCGATCGCCATCAGCGCGAACTTGTCCTTCGAGACCGTGTCGATCAGCTTCTTGGCGTACTCCTTGGCGGCGGCGGCGTTGTTCGCCTGCTCGGCGCGCATCTTCCAGGCCTCCAGGCCGATGTCGACCAGCACGCTCGGCCCCTCCTTGAGGGCCTCGTCGTAGAGGCGCTCGGCCTCCTTGTAGTTGCGGATCTTGGCGGCCTTCCGGGCGGCGGCCACGGTGGGCTCGACGCGCGAGGTCAGCTCGGGGTCGTAGCGGTTGGAGAGCGTCAGCTTCAGGACGCGCTCGAACTGCGGGTCCATCGGGTGGCCGATGAAGCAGACCTTGCCGGCGCGGCTGACGATGAACGCGCACGGGATGCCGTTCTGGCCGGCCGCGGCCATCCACTTCTCCTTCATCGTCTCGTCGTCCTGCTTCTGGCAGGCGACGGCGTAGGTCATCTGCGAGCCCTTGTCCTTGACGAAGGGCTTGACCTTCGAGATCGGCTCGTCGCTGATGCCGATCACCTGCAGCCCACGGGGCGCCAGGTCGACGTACAGCTGGTTGAGGTGCGGGATCGACACCTTGCACGGGCCGCACCAGGTGGCCCAGAACTCGACGACGGTCACCTTGTTGCCGACCAGCGGGTCGAGCTGGGTGCCCTGCACGTAGTCGACGTGCGAGAGCGAGTCGGCGGGAGCCATCCTGCCGACCTTGAGCTTCTTGCTCTCCTCGTCCTGCGCGCGCGCGGTGGCGGCCAGGGCAAGCGGGAGGACGGCGGCGAGGACGAACGCTCGGAGGGTGGTGCGCATGGGGGGTGGTCCTTTGCTGGGCGGATGATAGACGCGCCGGCCGCGCGGCCGTTCGCGGCAAACGGCGCGGAATCAGGCGGGATCGAGCGCCGCGACCGACTCGAAGGACTTGCCCTCGAGCATCTCCAGGCTCGCGCCGCCGCCGGTGGAGACATGGGTCAGCGCGCCGGCCAGGCCCGCCTCGTCGAGCGCCGCGGCGGTGTCGCCGCCGCCGGCGATCGTGACGGCGCCCTGGCGCGTGGCGTCGGCCACGGCGCGCGCGACCGCCATCGTGCCCAGGTCGAAGGGCTTCGTCTCGAACGCACCCATCGGGCCGTTCCAGACGACCTGCTTCGCGGATCGGCAGGCCTCGGCGAAGAGCTGCTGCGAGCGCGGGCCGATGTCCAGGCCCATCCAGCCGTCGGGGATGCCGCCGATGACGGTCGACGTCTCGGTCCCGGCCTCCAGCTTGCGGCCGCACACGTGGTCGATCGGCAGCAGGATCGTGCGCGAACGCGCCTGGGCGTCGTGCAGGATCTGGCGCGCGCGGTCGACCATCTCGGGCTCCACCAGGCTGTTGCCGGTGGTCACGCCCTGCGCGCGCAGGAACGTGTAGGCCATCGCGCCGCCGACCACGATCGTGTCGACCTTGTCGAGCAGGTTCGCGAGCGCGGCGAGCTTGTCGCTGACCTTCGCGCCGCCGACGATCGCGACGAACGGGCGCTGCGGATGCTCGAGCGCGCCGCCCAGGAAGCGCAGTTCCTTCTCGAGCAGGCGGCCCGCGACGGCGGGCTTGCCGGCAGCGTGCATCGCCTGCGGCAGCGCGACCATCGAGGCGTCGGCACGGTGGGACGCGCCGAACGCGTCGTTCACGTACGCCTGCGCCAGGCCCGCGAGCTTCGCGGCGAAGGCGGGATCGCCCTTCTTCTCGCCCTTCTCGAAGCGCAGGTTCTCCAGGAGCAGCACCTCGCCGGGCTGCAGCGCGGCGGCCGCGGCGGCGGATTCGGCATCGGTCGGCACCTTGCCGGCGAACAGCACGTGCGCCTTCCCGGCCAGGAGCTGTTCGAGCCGCTCGAAGACGGGCCGGAGGCTGTCGGCGGCCTCGTAGCCGGTGCCGGCCGGGCGGCCGAAGTGGCTGGCGACGACGACGGCGCCGCCGCGGGCCAGGATCGACTCGATGGTGGGCAGCGCCCCGCGGATGCGGCGGTCGTCGGTGAT
The DNA here is from genome assembly GCA_947459855.1 of Planctomycetaceae bacterium. GTDB lineage: Bacteria > Planctomycetota > Phycisphaerae > Phycisphaerales > SM1A02 > UBA966. The sequence goes on from CANHFL010000010.1 coordinate 4,664, forward strand.
GCGGCCGGCGTCGTCCGTGGGGACGTTGAAGTCGGCGCGGACGAAGACGACCTTCCCGCGCGGGTCGATCGAGTCGACGGTGCGGCGCGGCGCGGTGCGGGCGTGGACGGGCGAGGCGGCGGTTTCCGGCATACTTTCACTCTAGCCGATGCAACCCCCTCCGATCCCGAGCACCGATCCCGCCGCGCCGCGCACCATCCTGGTGCTGGGCCCCACCGGCGGCGGCAAGACCGCACTGGCGATCGAGCTGGCGCTGCGCGTGCCCGGCGGCGGCGAGTGCGTGAGCGCGGACTCGATGCAGGTCTACCGCGGCATGGACATCGGTACCGCGAAGCCCACCGAGGAGGAGCGGCGCGGCGTGCCGCACCACATGATCGACGTCGCGGACCCCTTCGGCGGCCCGTTCACCGTGGCCGACTGGCTGGACGGCGCGCGCGACGCGATCCAGTCGATCCACGCGCGCGGGCGGCACGCGATCGTGGTGGGCGGCACGAACCTCTACGCGAAGGCGCTGGTCGAGGGCATGTTCGAGGGCCCCGCCGGCGATCCCGCGGTGCGCGCGCGGCTGGAGGCGCTGCCCACCGAGATGCTGCGGCTGGACCTGGAGCACCACGATCCCCTGGCGGCGTCGCGGATCCACCCGAACGACCGGCGGCGCACGGTCCGTGCGCTGGAGGTGTGGATGACGACCGGCCGCCGGATCAGCGACATGCAGCGCCAGTGGCAGGATGCGCCGCGCGAACTGCCGCCGGGCTGGACGCTCGTCGGGCTCGAGTGGTCCGTCGACTCGATCAACCGGCGGATCAACCTGCGGGTGCAGGAGATGCTCGCACGCGGGTTCATCAAGGAGGTCATCCGGCTGGTGACGAGCGGCACGCTCAACCGCCAGGCGATGGAGGCGGTCGGCTACCACGAGGCCGTGATGCACCTGGCCGGGCGCATGCCGATCGACGAGGTCGAGGCGCAGATGAAGATCCGCAGCCGGCAGTACGCGAAGCAGCAGCGGACGTGGCTCCGGCGGTTCAAGGCGACCCCCGGTTCGGTGTGGATCGACGCCGAGACGACGGGCACCGAGGCCGCCGCGGCGCTGGTTATCGAAAAATATTTCCCCGGCACCCGCTGATGCCCCGAAGGCAGGCGGTCGCCCCCCTTCGGGGGGCGCGTTTCCCGGCGGAACCCGCGATCCGGGGTCCGTGACTGGGCCGCGCGGCGACGTCCGGCCCGTCCCATCCCTTGACGGCACCCCCCGGCGAGTCCTCATATAGAAGATCACGGACCGCCGATGGAAGGCGCAACCCGCCCCGCGTCCCAGCCGGACCGGGATCGCCCCGAGACCCACCCCATGGCCAAGCGCACGACCAAGCCCCCCGCCGCCGACGAGACCGCCGACGACGCCGCCCCCGCGAAGAAGGGCACGTACAAGCTGGTCATCGTCGAGAGCCCGGCGAAGGCGAAGACGATCGGCAAGTACCTGGGCTCCGACTTCAAGGTCGAGGCGTCGAAGGGCCACATCCGCGACCTGCCCAAGCGCGCCCCCAAGGGGAGCAAGCAGCCCGTGCCGGGCGTGGACCTGGAGCACGACTTCGAGCCCACGTACGAGGTGAGCGAGGACCGCAAGGCGCAGGTGACCGCGCTGAAGAAGCTGGCGAGAGGTGCCGCCGAGATCTGGTTCGCGACCGACTTGGACCGCGAGGGCGAGGCGATCGCATGGCACCTGGCCGAGCTCCTGGGCGTGGACCCGGTGAAGGCGAAGCGCGTGGAGTTCGACGAGATCACCCGCACGGCGATCCTGAAGGCGTTCGAACGGCCCCGCGCGATCGACATCGACCGCGTGAACGCCCAGCAGGCGCGGCGCATCCTGGACCGCATCGTGGGCTACATGGTCAGCCCGGTGCTGTGGAAGAAGGTGGCCGGCGGACTGAGCGCGGGACGCGTGCAGAGCGTCGCGCTGAAGCTGATCGTGGACCGCGAGCGCGAGATCCGCGCGTTCCAGCCGGACGAGTACTGGAAGGTCGAGGCGGCGATGACGCCGGACGCGGCGAAGGGCCCCGCCCTGGCGAAGGAGTGGGCCGCGTTCATGGGCCGGCGCGACGAGCGCAACAAGGGCCCGACCGTGAAGGAACAGGCGCACTGGCTGGCCGGGCGCGGAGGCATCGAGTGCGACCTGGTGCAGCTGGGCGGCAGGCCGTTCGAGCTGCGCCGCGAGGTGCCGAAGTACGAGGATCGCACGGATTTCGGCGCCAAGCCGGCCCCCAAGGACATCCCGGACTGGGTGCTGCGAAAGACCGAGGAGGACAAGAAGTCGAAGACCCCGATCCCGCAGGATGCGCGGTGGTACGCCGCGCCGGCGGGGATGCCGGACGTCGCGGCGCGGATCCGGGACGTCGCCGAGGCGGTCGGCCTGGAGTCCGTGCAGGTGGAGACCCGCGAGGACGCCGACGCGACCGGCTTCGCCCGCACCCTGCGGACCGTGCGCGGCGCGATCGGCGCCGGCGTGCGCTACCGCGTGAAGAGCGTCGAGCGCACCGGCACCAGCAGCAAGCCGCGCGCCCCGTTCATCACCAGCACCCTGCAGTCCAGCGCCAGCTATGCGCTCGGCTTCGGCACCGACCGCACGATGCGCGTGGCGCAGATGCTCTACCAGGGCGTCAACGTGCCGGGCGAGGGCCTGGTGGGCCTGATCACCTACATGCGAACCGACAGCACCAACCTGTCCGGCGAGGCACTGGGCGCGGTGCGGTCGTTCATCCAGGAGAAGTACGGCGCCAAGTACCTGCCCGAGAAGGCGCGCTTCTACGGATCGAGCAACAAGAGCGCTCAGGAGGCGCACGAGGCGATCCGCCCGACCAACGTGCGGCGCACCCCCGAGAGCCTGCGCGGCGTGCTGGACGAGGAGATGTGGCGCCTCTACAACCTGGTCTGGCAGCGCTTCGTGGCGTGCCAGATGACGGACGCGCAGTACGACTCGACCGCTGTGCTGCTGGAGCGCAGCGACACGGCGACGGGCGCCGTGTTCAAGGCGAACGGCCGCGTGCAGACGTTCGACGGCTACACGGTCACCGGCATCCGCGGCGAGGGCGAGGACCAGGAACTGCCGCCGATGAAGGAAGGCCAGGAGATGGCCCCCTTCTGGCTGGATCCGCAGCAGAAGTTCACGTCGTCGCCTTCGCGCTTCAACGAGGCGAGCCTGGTGCGCGAGCTGGAGAAGCAGGGAATCGGCCGGCCGTCGACGTACGCGTCGATCATCAACACGATCGAGGAGCGCAAGTACGTCGAGCAGGCGAGCCGTGCGTTCCATGCGACGGACATCGGCATGGCGGTGTGCGAGTTCCTGGAGGTCCCGTTCAAGGACGGCTTCATGGACGTCGGCTACACCCGGCGCATGGAGGAGGAGTTCGACGAGATCGCCGAGGGCAAGCTCAGGTGGCAGAAGATGCTGCAGGAGTTCTACGTGCCGTTCCGGTCGATCGTGGCGGGCATGGGCGCCGCCAGCACCGGGCACGTGAAGGCCGAGGGCACGCCGTCACCGTACGCATGCCCACTGTGCGGCCGCCGCTGCGAGTACCGCCTGGGCAAGGTCGGCAAGTTCCTCAGCTGCAGCGGGTTCCGCGAGCAGGTCGAGGTCAAGCAGCCCCCCACCAAGGCCGGCAAGGCGCGCAAGCCGAAGCTGGAGCCCGCGTGCAGCTACGCCGCGCCGGTGAACCGCCAGGGCAAGCCGCTGCTGCCCGAGAAGGTCGACATCCGCTGCCCGGTGGACGGCGCGCCGATGATCCTGCGCACGGGCCGCTTCGGCGACTTCCTGACCAGCATCAACCGCGAGACGCAGTTCGTCCTGAACCTGGACCGCAAGGGCGGGATCAAGTTCCCGTCGCCGCCGCCGTTCGTGACGTCGCTGCCCTGCCCCAAGTGCGGCGCCGCGATGAACCTGCGCACCGGCAAGCGCGGCCCCTGGCTGGGCTGCAGCAAGTTCCCGAAGTGCCGCGGCCGCGAGAGCTGGGCGAAGGTGCCCGTCGAGCAGCAGCAGGAGCTCGAGAAGGCGCTGGCGATCCACGACGCGAACCAGCCCAGGTTCGAGATCTGCGCGCTGGACGGCACCCCGCTGAAGGAAGGCACGCCCGTTGCGGCGCTGGTGATCCCCGGCGAGGAGGCGAAGCTGAAGTTCCACCCAGACTGGGAGCGCGAGCAGCGCGCGAAGGGCGCGGTGGGCTGAAACGAAAGCCCGCCCCGGGTCGCGGGGCGGGCGCGGAAATCGGTGAATGAGGCGGGGCGCGATTTACGCGGACTGCTTCCTGCCGCCGGGGTAGCCCGCCAGCATCACGACGAAGCACGCCAGCGCGATCCACATCGGCACCGAGAAGAGCTTGGTGAAGTCCATCTCGCCGCCGGCCTTGGCCCACGGCGCGACGATCGAGCCGGCGAACCAGCTGCCCACGATGATGCCGATGCCCACGATCACGAGGTTGAACAGGTTCTGCGCGGTCGCCCGGACGTCGGTCGTGGTGTTCTCGTCGACCACCATGAACGCGACGAAGATGAAGCAGCCGAAGCACAGGCCATGCAGCGCCAGGCCGGCCATCACCAGCGGGACGTTGTCCGGGACGTAGGCGAAGATCGCCATGCGCAGCGCGTAGGCCGCGATGCCGGTCAGCAGCAGGGTCTTGCGGCTGAGCTTCGTGGCAAGGACGGGCATAGCCGCCAGCACCAGGATCTCCGACATCTGGCCGATCGTCATCAGGCCGCCGCCGCCGACGCCCAGGATGCTGTTGACCCACTGGACGAAGCCGTCCGCCGCGGGGTTCCCCTGCAGCTTCGAGAGGAAACCGGCGGTGTGCACGAAGTGGAACTGGTGCACCATGCTGATCGGGATGGCGATGGCGAAGAGGAGGAGGAGCGGCTGGACCTTGATCTCGGCCAGCGCCTCGCCCACGGCGGAAGCCTGCTTCGGCTTGGTGGAGGGCGGCGTGTGGGGCAGCGTGAGGCAGAAGAACCCCATCACCACGCCCAGGATGGCGCTGATGTGGAAGGCGACGGCGCGGCCGGCGTTCTGCGCGGCCTCGACCTCGGCGGGCGACTTGCCCTCGGGCGTGTGCTGCCGGAGCAGGATCTGCCCGACCAGGATGCCGACCACGATCCAGCCGATGGTGCCCCACAGGCGGACGGGGCCGAAGTCCTCGTCGCGGTTGGGCAGGTGCGCGAAGGCCAGCGAGTTGGTCAGCGCGAGCGTCGGCGCGTAGATCAGGCCGTAGAGCGCGGAGATGGCGACGAACGGCCAGAACTCCGACGTGCCCGCCAGGAACCAGACCAGCCCGGCGCCCACGAAATGGCTCACCGCCAGCATCTTCTCGGTGGCGAACTTGCGGTCGGCCAGCTGCCCGGCGATGAACGGCCCGAGGATGGCGCCGGCGGCACCCGCGGCGAAGACCGCGCTCACCTGGCCGTCGTTGAACTTGCGGTGCCCCGAGATGAATGGGTACAGGATGGGGAGCCACGCACCCCAGATCGCGTACTGCAGGAACATCATCAGCGAGAGCCGGGTGCGGATGTACAGCCCACGGGTGGGTGCGGGCGTCGCGGACGAGTCTGCCATGATTCGGGTCTCCAGGCGGCGCGAGCGCCGGTTGTGTCCCGGGGCGCCGCAGCGGTGCCCCTGCGGAAAGGGATCATAACTTCGGCCCGGGAATCATGCGGCGGGGCTCCGACCCATGGGACTACACTCCCCGGACTATGCAGGATCGCAGGAAGACGCGCCAGGTTTGGATCGGTGACTCAACGACGGGCCGCAAGGCGATCGGTGGCAACGCCCCGATCCTGGTCCAGACGATGACCGCCGGCTACACGCACGACATCGATGCATGCGTCGCCGAGATCGAGCGCTACCGGCAGGCGGGCGCGGACGTCGTCCGCGTGGCCGTGCCCGAGCGCAAGGACACCGAGGCACTGAAGGAGATCCTGAAGCAGGTCAGGGTCCCCATCGTCGCCGACGTGCACTTCCACTACCAGCGCGCCCTGGAGGCCGTCGAGGCGGGCATCCACAAGATCCGCCTGAACCCCGGCAACATCAACGACCGCGACCAGGTCAACCAGGTGATCGACGCGTGCAAGGAGCGGAAGATCCCGATCCGCATCGGCGTGAACGAGGGATCGATCATCGAGCGCAAGGACAAGCAGAAGCGCATGGAGGAGCTGGGCAAGTACTTCGCGGGGCACCGGTCCGGCCACCTGCTGGCGCTGATGATCGCGAAGCTCGAGGAGTACCTCGAGATCTTCCACGCGCGCGACTTCCACGACATCGTGATCAGCGCCAAGAGCATGGACCCGGCGCTGGTGATCGACATCTACACCGAGATCGCGAACCGCTTCGACTACCCCCTGCACCTGGGCGTGACCCATGCAGGCCCGAAGTCGACCGGCGCGATCCGGAGCGTCGCGGCGCTGAGCACGCTGATCGCCAACGGCATCGGCGACACGCTGCGCATCAGCTACGCCAGCGACCACATCGACGAGGTGAAGGACGGGCTCGAGATCCTCTACTGCCTCGGCAAGCGCGAGCGCAAGGGCGTCGAGCTGATCGCCTGCCCCACCTGCGGCCGCATC
>CANHFL010000011.1 GCA_947459855.1 Planctomycetaceae bacterium
TACGACCCGACGGGCGAGGGAGAGCACCTCTACCTTCGCGTCGCGAAGACGGGCGTCTCGCACCATGAGATGGTCGGCGTGCTGTCGCGCCACTTCCAGGTGCCCGAGTCCGCGATCGGCCACGCCGGCATCAAGGACCGGCAGGCCGTCACCAGCCAGACCGTCAGCGTGCACCTGCCCAAGCGCCCGCCGCTACGCTCGATCGCCGATGAGCGCCTGAAGGTCCTCTGGGCCGACTGGCACGTCAACAAGCTGCGCCGCGGCCACCTGCGCGGCAACCGCTTCTCGATCCGCATCCGCGGGGTCGAACCGTTCCGCGCGCCCGCCGTGTGGCGCGGCCTGCAGCGCCTGGTCGCCGAGGGCGTGCCCGACTGGTTCGGCCCGCAGCGCTTCGGCGAGCGCGCCAACGGCCACGCGCTGGGGCGGTTCGTGCTGCTCGAGCGCTGGGACATGCTGCTCGGCGAACTGCTGGGAGCGCGCGGGTCCGCCTTCGACGAACGCGAGCGCGCCGCGCGCGAGGCCGCGGACGCCGGCGACTTCGCCGCTGCGCTCGCCGCATGGCCGCACGGCGCGGGCCCCGAACGCACCGCGCTGCGCGCGCTCGCCGCCGGCGCCGACGCGCGCCGTGCCGCACTCGCCATCCACCGCGACATGCTGGCCTTCTGGACCGACGCGTGGCAGTCGGCCGTCCACAACCGGCTGCTCGACGACCGCCTCGCCGCGGGCACGCTCGGCTCGCTGGCTGCGGGCGACGTCGCGTGGAAGCACGCCAACGGTGCGCGCTTCCTGGTCGACGACGCCGCGCTCGCCGCGGCGGGCGACGACGCGCTGGCCGCCCGCGCCGCGCGCTTCGAGATCTCGCCCACCGGCATCCTGCCCGGCGCCGACGCGAACCCAGCGGCCGGCGCGACCGCCGTCGCCGAGTCCGCCGCGATCTCCGCCCTGGGCCTGGACCCCGCGCAGGCCCTCGCTCCCAGCCGCTGGCACACCGGTGCCCGGCGTCCGTTCCGCGTGCCCGTCACGAACCCCGAGCTGGAGGCCGGTTTCGACGAGCACGGCACCTACGTGCGCGTGGCCTTCGACCTGCCCGCAGGGGCCTACGCCACGGTGGTGCTGCGCGAGCTCCTGGGCGACGACGCGCTGCGCTCCTGACGCCGCCGCGCGAAGAACGCGGTCAGCTGCCGCCCGCACGCCTTCGCCAGCACGCCGCCCACCATCGGCGGGCGGTGGTTCAGCCGCGTGTCCGCCGGGATCGCGTACAGGCTCTCGCAGGCGCCGGCCTTCGGGTCGCGTGCACCGTAGACCACGCGCCCCACGCGGCTGTTGACGATCGCGCCCGCGCACATCGCGCACGGCTCGAGCGTCACCACCAGCGTGCAGTCGGACATGCGCCACGCGCCGCGGCGCTTCCCGGCCTCGCGCAGCGCCACCAGCTCGGCGTGCCCCGTGGGGTCGCCGGTCGACTCGCGGTCGTTCGCGTGCTCGGCGACCACCGTGGACCCGCGCGCCAGCACGGCGCCCACGGGCACCTCGCCGCGCGCCGCGGCCTCGCGCGCCAGGCGCATCGCTCGCAGCATCAGGCCCACGTCACGCGCGGTCACTCCGGCGCGCAGCGCGCGCGGCCCGGCCATGCGCAGGATGGCGTGCCGCGCGGCACCGCCCCCGCGCCGCGTCATTCGTCGCCCTCGTCGCCGTCGGTGCGCTTCGGCCGGTACTTCGGCCGCCCGATCAGGACGCCCAGCGCGTTCCGCATCACGCCGCCCTCGCTCACTGCCTGTGCCGGCGCGATCACCAGCAGCAGGATCCCCAGCTCGTACAGCAGGTAGAGCGGGATCATCAGCATGAAGAGCGAGATCACGTCGACGGTGGGCGTCACCAGCAGCGCGATCACCGCGCATGCGAAGAACGCGTGCCGGCGGTACGCGCGAAGCGTGCGCACGTCCAGTACGCCGATCCAGCCAAGCAGCACCACCGCAACCGGCATCTGGAACGCGATCGCGATCGCCGCCGCCGTGAACAGCACGAAGCCCACGTACTCCTGCAGCCGGAACGCCTGCGTGAGCACGCCCGTCGAGTCCAGCGTGATGCGCCGCAGCTCCAGCGCGCCGTCCGCCCGGTGCGTGTCGAGCGCCACGTAGGCCTGCCCGTCGCGCGCGTCGATCCACGCCTGTCCCGCCACCGCGGATGCGGGCGGTTCCTCGGCCACCGGCAGGCGAAACACGTTCGGCGCGGGTTCCTTCGCGGCGGGCACCGTCATCGGCGCGCTCGTGCCGTAGTGCACCAGCGTCGAGAGCAGGTAGGGGAGGGCCAGCCACAGCAGCAGCTCGCCCGCCACGACCAGCAGTCCCGAGAGCGGCAGCAGCAGCCTCGCGTAGCGCTGCTCATGCGCGTAGAGGCCCGGCGAGACGAACTTCCAGACCTGCCACAGGATCCACGGCGTGGACAGCACGATCGCCGCCCACAGCGAGATCTGCACGTCCACCATCAGCGACTCGGTCGGTCCCAGCACCTGCAGCTTCGGCGGATTGCCGGTCTCGGCCAGCGCGTCCAGCAGCGGCTTCGCCAGGAACTCGCGCAGCACCGCCGCCTTCAGGAAGATCAGCAGCATCAGCGCCACGGGCACGATCGCCGCCTTCATCAGCCGCGAGCGCAGTTCGTCCAGGTGCGATCCGAAGGACATGAGCCCGCCGCGCAGCAGCGAGTCGTCCTCCTGGAACTGTTCCTGGTCGCGCGCCATGGGGAATCAGGAGCCTAGCACCCGGCACTCGCCGGCAGCCCGAAGAAGCGGCGCGCGTTCGCATCGACGGTGCGCTCGAAGGCCGCGAATTCGCTGCCTCGCAACGCCGCCAGGAAGCGTGCGGTGTGCATCACGAACGCGGGGCGGCAGGGGCGTTCGCCGCGCACCGGCTCGGGCGAGAGGTACGGCGCGTCGGTCTCGCACAGGATGCGGTCATCGGGCACCAGCCGCGCGGCCTCGGCCACCTCGGGCGCACCCTTGAAGGTCACCACGCCGGTGAAGCTGATCCACGCGCCGAAGTCGAGCACTCGGCGCGCGTCGTCGGGGCCCTCGGTGAAGCAGTGGAAGACGAAGCGGTCGGCCGGCAGCCCGCTCGCGCGCAGCACCGGCAGCAGGTCGGCCACGGCGCGGCGGCAATGCACGACGACCGGCTTCGCCAGTCCCTCGGCGCGCCACGCGACGATCCGCCGCAGCTGCTCCTCCAGCACCGCGCGCTGCAGGTCGCGCGGCGGGTCGGGATAGTGGTTGTCCAGCCCCAGTTCGCCCCAGGCCACGCACCGCTGGTCCGTGCCCGTGCGGCGGATCGCGTCCCAGTCGATCGGCTCCGCCGCGTGCAGGGGGTGGATGCCCGCGGTGCACCACACGTCGTCGAACCGCCGGGCCAGGTCGCACCCGCGCACCGAGTCGTCGCTCGTCGTGCCGATCGTGATCAGTCCGCGGACGCCGGCAGCCCGGGCTTCGGCGACCACGTCGTCGACGCGTTCGGCGAGGCCGCGGTGAAGGAGGTGGCAGTGGGTGTCGATCATCGGCACGATGCGCGCGGGCGTCGGTCAGGCGTGCACCGCGCCGCGTTCCAGAAGCCGCATCACCAGATCTGCATGGGTGGTCGCAGCCCGAATGTGCGCCAAAGCGCCGGGATCATGCGCGATCTTCGCCAAACGTGCCAGGATCTTGACGTGGTGCCAGGGTTGGTCGGCGTTGCCAAATAGTCCAATAATAACCGTGCTTGGCGACTCCAATGGGTCAAACTGCACGCCCTGGCGCACCAGCATCGGAACGACCAGCGTGTTCGGCAGGCCCCGAACGATGGCGTGCGGCACGGCAACCCCGCCCGGCAGGGCAGTGGGTCGGATCCGCTCGCGCATGCGGAGTGCCTCATGGAGTTCCCTCACACCGACCCCGAGCGTGCGCCCGCCCAGGACCGCCAGGCGCGAGAGGGCCTCGTCGAGGGCCATGGGGCCCTCGTCGATGATCGCAACGCCGCGTTCCAGGCTTGAGGCAAGCTCCACGTCGGGAAGGTACCGCCCAGGGCGCCGGCCGCTGCGTCGGGTGCGCCCTCTTTGGAGGCCCGCCGCCGTCCCGCCGATTTCCGGATCGGCGTATCCCGGACCCTGCTGTCTGCGGATCCTTGACGTCCGAACGGCGCGGCCCCTACCATCTTTGGCTGGACTTTGTGAAAAATGGTACGAGCCGTTTTTGGCTCGTGCCCCATCGCCACCGACGGACCCCACCCGATGAGCCGATTCCTGTTCCCCCGCTGGTCGAATGCGCTGCTGCCGTTCATCCTGATCGTCGGCGCGACCGCTCCGCTCTACGCGGTCCTCATCGTCGCGTACGGCTTCAGCCCGAAGACGCTCGACGGCCAGTACGCGCCCATCCAGCCGGTGCCGTACAGCCACGCGCTGCACGTCGGCAAGCTCGGGCTCGACTGCCGCTACTGCCACAACACGGTCGAGACCACGTCGCACGCCGCCGTCCCGCCGACGCAGACCTGCATGAACTGCCACACGCAGATCCACCGCGAGAGCCCCAAGCTCGCGAAGGTCCGCGAGAGCTACGAGACCGGCATGCCCATCGAGTGGATCAAGGTCCACAAGCTTGGCGACTACGCGTACTTCAACCACTCGGCCCACGTGACGCGCGGCGTCGGCTGCGTCGAGTGCCACGGCCGCGTCGACCAGATGGAGGTCGTGCAGCGCGCGGTGCCGCTCTCGATGGGCTGGTGCCTCGAGTGCCACCGCAATGCCGAGGACCACGTGCGCCCGCCCGCCGAGGTCTTCAACCTCTCGAAGCCCACCAGCGACTGGACCAAGGACGAGCGCCTCGGCCTGATCCGCAAGTACGACATCCACCCGAGCGAGAACTGCTCGACCTGCCACCGCTGATCGCGAAGGCACCACCCCACAGGGAAGACACGACATGCACGACGGTTGCAGCAACGGTGACGTCACGAACCAGAGCCCGGCCCCCGAGGTCGGCGGCCCCGCGCGCCGCTCGGCCTACTGGCGCTCGGTCGACCAGCTGGCGAACACGCCCGAGTTCCAGGAGTACATGCACCGGGAGTTCCAGCCCGGCGCGTCCGAGCTCACGGGCGACGATCGCCGCAGCTTCATCAAGGTGATGGGCGCGTCCTTCGCGCTGGCCGGCCTGGCCGCCGCGGGTTGCCGCCGCTGGCCCGAGTCGAAGTTCGCCGAGTACGCGTCGCGTCCCGCCAACCGCACGCCCGGCGTGCCGGTGAGCGTGGCCACGACGTTCGAGCTCGGCGGCATGGGCTTCGGCGTGCTGGCCACCAGCTACGACGGTCGCCCGATCAAGCTCGACGGCAACCCCGCGCACCCGTCCGCGCCGCTGGCCGGCGGTGCATCGGCGATCGACCCCGCGGTGCTCGCGCAGCGCGGCGCGCCGCAGGTGGGACCGTCCAACGCGATCCTCCAGGCGCGCGTGCTCGAGCTCTACGACCCCGAGCGCAGCCGCATCGCGATGCGTGACGGCAAGCCGTCGGACGCGAAGGCGTTCGACGCGTGGCTGGATGCGCGCCGCACCGAGTGGAAGAAGGACGGCGGTGCCGGGCTCGTCGTCGTCGCCGACCCGAGCGGCTCGCCCTCGATCGAGGCCGCCCGCGAGCGCCTGCTGAAGGAGTTCCCGAAGGCCACGGTCGTGCAGTGGTGCGCCGTGAACGACGACAACGCGCTCGAGGGTTCGGCGGCCGCGTTCGGCGCCGCCCGCCGCGCGCTCCCGAAGTTCGACCAGGCCGAGGTGATCCTGAGCCTGGACAGCGACTTCCTGCACGAGTGCGGCGGCAGCGTCGCCAACGCGCGCGCGTGGGCCGCGGGCCGCTCGCTGGTCAAGCGCGAGGGCGGCAAGCTGGTCGCCAAGGACCCCGCTGCCGCGCGCATGAGCCGCGTCTACCAGGTCGAGGGCCTGCTCTCGGTGACCGGCATGAACGCCGACCACCGCATCGCGATGAAGCCTTCGCACGTCGCGCCCTTCGCCGCCGCGGTCGCCGACCGGCTGGGCGTCGACGGCGCGCGCCAGATGGCGACCTTCGCGCCCAAGCTGGGCGAGCACGACGCCGAGATCGTCGATGCGCTGGTCGAGGACCTGAAGAAGTCCGGCCGCAAGGCGCTGGTCGTCGCCGGCTACCGCCAGCCGCCCGTGGTGCACGCGATCGCCGCCGCGATCAACGCCAAGCTGGGTGCCTACGGCAGCACCGTCGAGACCGTCGCCTTCAAGGGCGAGTCCTGCGGCGCCGGCATCCAGCGCGCGGTCGCCGCGCTCAACGCCGGCGGCGTGGACACGCTGGTCGTGATGGGCGCCAACCCCGTGCATGACGCGCCCGCGGACCTCGGCTTCGCCGCCGCGATGAAGAAGGCCAAGAACGCCGTCCACCTGGCCTACCGCGACGACGAGACCACGCGCGCGGGCGTGACGTGGCACGTGCCGATGACGCACTTCCTCGAGAGCTGGGGCGACACGCGCGCGCAGGACGGCACCGTCGCCGTCGCGCAGCCGCTGGTCGCGCCGCTCCTCGACCCGGCCGACGGCGGCCGCAGCGCGCTCGAGCTCCTGGCCGCGCTGGCCGGCGACGAGCTCCGCGACGGGTACGCGCTGGTCGCGCGCACGCACATGGCGCGCACCGGCAAGACCGGCGACGCCTTCGAGCGCGTGTTCCGCGCCGACCTCGACCGCGGCACCTGCGACGGCACCGCCCGCAAGCCCGAGCAGACGCCCGCAGCGTCCGGCGCCGCCAAGGCGATGGCCGTGTGGGCCGCGCCCGCCGAGGCCGATGCCCTCGACCTGGCGTTCTTCGGCGACGGCAAGATGATGGACGGCCGCTTCGCCAACATCGGCTGGCTGCAGGAGCTGCCCGACGTCGTCACCAAGATCACGTGGGACAACGCGCTGCTGATGTCTGCCGGCACCGCCGCGAAGCTCGGCGTCGCGTCCGGCGACATGGTCGGCCTGTCGGTCGCGGGCGGCGCCTCGGGCGTCGATGCGGCCGCATGGGTCGTGCCCGGCATGGCCGACGGGACGCTGGGCCTGGCGATCGGCTGGGGCCGCGGGGCGGGCGCCGGCTCGGTCGGCGCGGGCGCCGGCTTCAGCGCCGCGCCGCTGCGCACCTCCAAGTCCATGTGGATCGCGTCGGGCGCCAAGGCCGCGAAGGCCTCCGGCACCTACGCCTTCGCCCACACGCAGGACCACGGCGTCGCCGACGCCGCGGTGCCAGGCGTGCCGCGCGACTCGATCCAGGAGCGCCTGCCGACCCTCATCCGCGAGGCGTCGCTCAAGCACTTCCAGGAGCACCCGGACTTCGCGAAGCACGCGACGCACGTCGCGCACCGCCTCTCGCTGTGGGAGGAGTCGAACCTCGACGGCGCCAAGCACCGCTGGGCGATGACGATCGACCTCTCGGCGTGCACCGGCTGCAGCGCGTGCGTCGTCGCGTGCCAGGCGGAGAACAACATCCCGATCGTCGGCAAGGACCAGGTGGCCCGCGGCCGCGAGATGCACTGGATCCGCATCGACCGCTACTTCAAGGGCGGCGACGCGTCCAAGCCCGACGCGTACCGCGTCCAGCCCGTCACCTGCGTGCAGTGCGAGAACGCGCCCTGCGAGCAGGTCTGCCCGGTGGCCGCCACCGTGCACGACAAGGACGGCCTGAACAACATGGTCTACAACCGCTGCATCGGCACCCGCTACTGCAGCAACAACTGCCCGTACAAGGTCCGTCGCTTCAACTTCTTCGACTACAACCGCCGCGACCCGGTGCGCGAGGGCGACATCCTGATGACGAAGCCCGAGTACTACGTCAAGGACGGCCCGAACGACTGGACCAAGATGCAGTTCAACCCCGAGGTCACCGTGCGCATGCGCGGCGTGATGGAGAAGTGCTCCTTCTGCACCCAGCGCATCCAGGCGGCCAAGATCTCGACCAAGAACCGTTGGGTCCGCTCGGGCGGCGTCGACGGCGCGGCCCCCACCTGGACCATCGAGGACGGCACCGTGCAGACGGCCTGCCAGCAGGCCTGCCCGACGGGCGCGATCGCGTTCGGCGACCTGAACGTCGCCGGCAGCGACGTGCTGGAGCTGCAGCGCACCAAGCGCAGCTACGACCTGCTCGAGGAACTCAACACCAAGCCGCGCCTGAAGTACCTGGCCCGCGTGGACAACCCCGCGGTCGACCACGATGCGCACGACCACGGCCACGGCCACGATCACGGCCATGGCCACTCCGAGGCGAAGCCCGCCGGCCACACGGCCGTGCCGGCGAAGGGAGGTAACGCGTGACCACGATCCCGCATGACCACGGCCGCGGCGTCCGCGGCTTCGTCGACGTCGACAACACCGCCGACGTCCCCGGCAAGCGCGCCCAGCTCGTCGTGGGCATGGACACGTTCGGAGAGGTGACCCGTGCGGTCGTCCGCTCCAACGAGTCCAAGCGCCCGCCGATGGCCTGGACCGTCATGTTCGCGATCAGCCTCGCGATGGTCGGCGCCCTGGGCTTCGCCGTGAACTACCTGATCTTCACGGGCGTGGGCGTCTGGGGCCTGAACAACCCCGTGATGTGGGCCTTCGACATCACGAACTTCGTGTTCTGGGTCGGCATCGGCCACGCCGGCACGCTGATCAGCGCCATCCTCTTCCTGTTCCGGCAGAAGTGGCGCACCGGCATCAACCGCTTCGCCGAGGCGATGACCATCTTCGCGGTCATCTGCGCCGGCCTCTTCCCCGGCATCCACGTCGGCCGCGTCTGGCTGGCGTACTGGCTGTTCCCGATCCCGAACCAGATGGAGATGTGGCCGCAGTTCCGCAGCCCGCTGCTCTGGGACGTGTTCGCGGTGAGCACCTACTTCACCACGTCGCTCCTCTTCTGGTACGTCGGCCTGATCCCCGACCTGGCCACGATGCGCGACCGCGCCACCAACAAGGTGAAGCAGCTCGCCTACGGCCTCTTCGCGCTGGGCTGGCGCGGCTCGAACCGCCACTGGCACCGCTACGAGCGTGCCTACCTGCTGCTGGCCGCGCTGGCCACGCCGCTGGTGCTCTCGGTGCACAGCGTCGTGTCCTTCGACTTCGCCACCAGCCAGCTGCCCGGCTGGCACACCACGATCTTCCCGCCGTACTTCGTCGCGGGCGCGATCTTCAGCGGCTTCGCCATGGTGGTGACGCTGGCCGTCCCGGCCCGCCAGCTGTTCGGCCTCAAGGACCTGATCACGCTGCGCCACCTGGACAACATGAACAAGGTCATCCTGGTGACCGGTTGCATGGTCGGCTACGCGTACTCGATGGAGTTCTTCATTGCGTGGTACTCGGGCGCGCTGTACGAGAAGTTCGCGTTCGTGAACCGCGCGTTCGGCCAGTACTGGTGGGCCTACTGGATCATGGTCAGCTGCAACGTCATCACGCCGCAGCTCTTCTGGTCCAGGAAGGTGCGCACCAGCATTCCTCTGATGTTCATCCTCAGCCTGTTCGTGAACGTCGGCATGTGGTTCGAGCGCTTCGTCATCATCGTGACCAGCCTCGCCAACGACTTCCTGCCCACCAGCTGGGACCGCTTCGTCCCGACGTGGGTCGACATCTGCACCATGCTCGGGGCGTTCGGCCTCTTCGGCGTGCTGTTCCTCCTGTTCTGCCGCTTCCTCCCGATGATCGCCATCGCCGAGGTCAAGACGGTCATGCCGCAGGCGGACCCGCACTGGGAGGGCTACGGCCACGGCCACGGGGCCGGGGCGCACGCCGCGGCCGCGCATTCGCACGACGGAGGCAACCAGTGAGCACGCTGTCCCCCACGCAGGGCACCGGCACCGCCGGCACCCAGGCCCCCGCCCGCCTCTACGGGCTGCTGGCCGAGTTCGAGAACCCCGCCCAGCTGATGGCGGCGGCCGAGAAGGTCCGCGACGCCGGGTACCGCTACTGGGACTGCCACACGCCGTTCCCGGTGCACGGGCTCGACCAGGCCATGGGCATCAAGCGCACCTGGCTGCCGGTGTGCGTCTTCTTCGCCGGCGCGACCGGCTGCATGGCCGGCTTCGGGCTCCAGCTCTTCACCAACTCCTTCGGCCTGACCATCTGGGCCATGGTGTGGGTGACCGGCTACCCGTTCCTGATCAGCGGCAAGCCGCTGCTCTCGATCCCCGCGTTCATCCCGGTCATCTTCGAGCTGACCATCCTGTTCTCCGCGCTCGCGACCGTCGGCCTGATGCTGCTCTTCAACGGGCTGCCCTGGCTGCACAACCCGCTGTTCCGCAGCGAGCGCTTCCGCCGCGCGAGCGACGACCGCTTCTTCATCTCGATCGAGGCGCGCGACCCGCGCTTCTACCGCACCAAGACCGAGCAACTGCTGAAGTCGCTCGGCGCGACCGCCGTCGAAGCGGTGGAGGACTGACGTGTTCAAGCTCCCCAGGATCTTCGTCTACATCGCCATGATCGCGACCGTCATCGCGATCCTGCCGCCGCTGGTCATCGCGCGCGCCCGCGCCACGCCCAGCCCGAACCGCCCCATCCACATCTTCTGGGACATGGACTTCCAGCCGAAGTACAAGACCCAGACCCAGAACCCGCTGTTCGCCGACGGCCGCTCGATGCGCCCCGTCGTGGAGCACGCGGTCGCGCAGGGCGAGGCCTACCTCGACTCGCACATGTACGAGGGCGTGCTGAACGGCGACTGGGCGACCACGCTGCCGGCCTCCATGAAGATGGACGCCGCGCTGCTCGCGCGCGGACAGGAGCGGTTCGGCATCTACTGCTCCGCATGCCACGGCTACGCGGGCTTCGGCGACGGCGCCGTGAACCAGCGCGCGATGGAACTGGTCGCCAACGTCAACGGGCCGGTCAACGGCACCACCTGGGTCGCCGCCAAGAGCCTGCACGACGAGACCGTCCGCACCCAGTCCATGGGCCAGGTCTTCAACACCATCACGCACGGCATCCGCAACATGGCCGGCTACGGCGCGCAGATCCCCGCCGCCGACCGCTGGGCGATCGCCGCCTACGTGAAGGCGCTGCAGCTGAGCCAGGACGCCCAGGCGTCCAACTGAACCGACCACACGA